>DMNL01000029.1 GCA_003452735.1 Spirochaetaceae bacterium | reverse complement strand
CATGCATTCAGAAGATTGTGTTTGCCAGGAAGGGCAAAATCTAAGGTTAGGCCTTTCCATTCGATTCTCCAGCCATCTAAGCCTTTGTTTTCGATTCGCCCAAGACCCTCGGTGCTGCGAAGCCCAAAATAATGTACTGTGCCTTTCACTTTTGAAGAGAGATAGACCTTGTAATCATCATCTTCCCATAGCAAAGCCTTCTGTTGTCCATTGAAATATGAAAATATCTTGCTTTTTTCTCTCGCAATTTCATCTCTCGAGCCAAATATACCTACATGCGCTGACCCTATATTGGTTATGACAGCTATATCAGGTTCGTACATTTTAGCGAGCTCATCCATCTCACCCTTGCGATTTATGCCCATCTCAAAGATTCCTATCTTGTGCTGAGGCTTAATACCAAAAATGGCCAGAGCAAGCCCAATATCGGAATTCAGATTCCCAGGGCTCACCGCGATACTTTCTTCTGGGAAACAAGCCGAAAGCATGGAAGCAATGCATTCCTTGGTAGTCGTCTTCCCACTAGATCCAGTCACTCCTATTCTGAATAGATTATGCCTTCTTCGATATTCGCGAGCTGCATACTGAAGGCCTGAAAGAGGAGAATCAGCAAGAATAAGACAGATTTCCGCAACTAGACCGCTATTTCGAATAGAAGCAATAGCTATATCTTTTTCTTCTTGCTCGGCAAGGATTGCCCTTGCTCCATTTTGAATTGCCTCGAGAATATGGTGATGGCCATCTGTTCTCTCACCCTTGAGAGCTACAAACATGCTATTTGGCTCTGCTAGCCTAGAATCAGTGACAACGGAGCATATCGGCGTATCGAGCTTGCCTTTACAAGTAGCTCCAATGATACCTGCAAGTTCGCCAGCGTAGAACAAGACCTGTTGATCGGAAGCAAGGCTATTGTTTTCCATTATTGCTCACCTCCGAAGCCTTCTGTTCCTGTGTCTCAGTTACAATAATACGTTGTTCTGGAGCTGCAACTTTCATCCCTTTTTGAATCGCTGCTCTTTCGATATGCTCTAGGTTAGCGAGCTTTGCAATATTTGCATCTAATTCTCTGCCAACTTTTAGGAGATCCATCTCAGAGCGCTCTAATTCTCTTACTTCAGTTCTCAGAGCAGCGTAGCGCGTTGTTTGGTACACTAGTCCTATGAATAAGAGGCAGATAATTATGCTAAAAATCCAGAAACGCCGTGCATTCATATCTGTGCCTCTCGATCATTTGCTCGAATGGCTCTGAATTTAGCAGATCGTGAGGAGGGATTATTGCGGAGCTCTTCTTCCGTAGGAGTTATTGGCTTTTTCCATTCGAGCGAAAATTGGCTATTCTTTGCTTTTTCAGCGAAGATATGCTTGATAATGCGATCTTCAAGCGAATGAAAAGTTATCACTGCGCAGACGGCACCAGGGCCGAGCAATTCCAGGGCATCTATACAAGCTCTCTCGAGGCGATTAAGCTCATCGTTGACCAAGATACGAAGCGCTTGAAATGTGCGAGTTGCAGGATGAATGCGACCATTGCGATATTTGACATGTACTGCATCATATATAATCGAAGCCAGCTGAGATGATGTATAGATATATTCTTTTTTTCTTGTCTCTACGATTGCATGCGCAATTTGTCTTGAAAATCGTTCCTCACCATATTTAAAAATTTCATTTGCCAGTTTTGTTTCTGGAAGCTGGTTGACAAGCTCTTCGGCAGTATACTGCGCAGATGGAGAAAAACGCATATCCAGGGGCTCATCTGCATAGAAAGAAAAACCTTTCCCTGAACTCTTGAGTTGATACATCGAAAGACCAAGATCGAAAAAAATGAGAGAAGGCCTTAACTCGCCTTTTTCATTGCAAAGACACGAAGAAACGTTGCCAGGAAATCTATAACTTGCTCTCTTATTGCGAATTTCAGATAGCACCTCATCGTAGTAACCGTTAATGATCGAAAGCCTATCTGCAAATGGCTTAAGACGCTCAGATGCGCGATTGCAGGCATCTGGATCTGCATCGATGCCAATGCAGCGAAGCTCCTCATATTCTTTCAAAAGCGCTTCAGCATGGCCACCCGCCCCAATTGTGCAATCTATATAGAGTGTCATCGGCCTTATCGTAGAGGCAAGCTTGCATAGCTGTTCCAGCATTACTGGTATATGCAGGGAATAATCCGTGCTGTTCCCTTTATCGGAATAGGATTTTTGCGTTTGCATAATCCGCTTGCCTTGCATAGACAATCCCTCAAGAAAGCGTAAGCCCGCCAAGCTCTTCGGCAGCCATCAAGAATTCCGATTGTTTTTCTTCCATATAAGCTTGATATCTTTGGCTGTCCCATATTTCGATATAGCGAGAAATCGCAAGGATAACGCACTCTTTCGATAGTCCTGCCCATTCTCTCAGGCTCTGAGGAATAAAGATTCTACCCAGTTTATCCACTTCCACTTCTTGGGCTGGAGCAATTATTCTTCTCTGTATTAGGCGAGATCGTGCTTGAAAGAGGCTTGTACTGGCAAGAATTCGCTGAGAAAGAACTTCCCATTCTTCAGGTATAAAAAGCCATAAGCATGGATCTATCCCTCGTGTGATTACTAGAGTCGACGATAGATTAGCACGCAAACGGGCTGGAAGAGAAAGACGGCCTTTCTCATCCAGCGTATTCTTGAATTCTCCAGTCAAGGATTTCATTTCCACCATTTCCTACTATTTACCACAATTTACCACTCATTTATCATTTTAAGCGCTAATCTGCATGTGTCAACAAAACTTTAGAAAAAGAATCGACAGAAAACAAAAATCGCATCCTTTTTCGCTATACATATGTATAGCATCATGAGATTCAAGAGAATATTATTTATGGTAAGGAGTTAGAGTCTTTTGAAATAGAAAGCTTGCATTTGATCTGTATATAGATTCTCAGTCAAGCAAAGTATCGACCAGAGATGCAATCTTACTAGAATCAATGCCATCTATGGGGCGAATATAGATTCTAATTGTCCTCAGCGCTCCAGCTACCTTTTCGACTATTTTTGGACAAAATAGAGTCGAACGCTGATCGAAAGATTCGAAAGAATTGTCCACTTGAACCATCAGATCAGTTTCTAGCTTGATTCGCTCAGGAATATCGATAACTACATCGTTTTCTGCTATCTCTGCCGCTTGGGCAAGCGCACTCTCTGCTTCTGTGCGCTTTACGATATCCAATAGATCGCTGTGTAGAGGATTGGATTCATCGAATACATGCTCAGCCGCAAGCTTGTATACACGTTTCTCTTCAGCTTCTCTTGCAAGCCTAAAAGGAGGAAATCTAGAGCTATTCATAAGGTGATTGAAACTGGTATCATCGATACCATACAGTTGCGAAGGCATAAGTGCATTAGAAGTCAATCCTAGGTATACTGCCTTTCTTACCATGGCTGTTGCAGCCCTTACAACAGGATGCCAGTAAACAGCGCGATACATTTGATACTTTGCAAAGATAAGAGCCTCGATGCTCATTTCGCCTTTCAAATCTATGGCAAGCCTATCGTCGTGCACTATGAGTCGTCTCATTATATAGTCAGCATCTTGTATGCCATATGGAACACCACAATAGAATGCATCCCGCGTCAAATAATCGATCTTATCGGGGTCGAGTACACCTGATAAAAAAGAGCGAAAAAGAAGCGTCTCTCTGCTTTGATCCTCTGTTCTATCGGGATCTATGATAGATGCAGTCTGTTCAGGATCAGCGCCACACTCCACAACATAATCTCGTAGAAGACTAGAAATGATCATTTCTCCAGCAAGCGCTTCATGCCGCTCAAGGGGAAGTTCTTTTAAAGAATGAGCATATGGATAATGGCCAATATCATGGCAAAGGGCTGCAACTAAAAAAGAGCGAAGCCCTGTCTTGCTGACAAAGTCTATCTCTCCCTTTTCCACTAAAGCTAGCGCCATACGTCGGGCTATATGATAGACCCCAAGGCTATGGGCTTTCCTCGTATGTGTTGCGCCAGGATACACTAGCGCCACAGGACCCAGTTGTCGAATTCGATCTAGCACCATAAAGGCTTTGGATTGAAAGAGCGCATGGAGCGAAGAATCCATGTGCACATCTCCCCATACAGGATCCCTTACTACAACATCGAAGCCATGCAAAAGTGCATTCAAGAGCGAAATTTCAGACATGCCTGAACCAGCCTTTTTAAAAGGGTATATATGTCTATCATTCCTCGATTAAATTCTACCAGCCACCTCTCGGATCATGCAACTCAGCTAACTGGTTTGAAGAAAATAGTCTGAGTGCTGACTCCCCATAAGGCTACCAAGATGCTGACAATTATGCCTGCTAGAATGACACCTCCAGCAATAGCAAAAAAGGCTTTTTTATGCGAAAGGCCAAGTACCCAAGCACCTAGAGTCCCTGTCCATGCACCCGTGGCTGGCAGAGGTATAGCCACAAAGAGCAAAAGACCCCAATAACCATATTTTTCCACTTTTGTATGCACTTTTGTCCGCGCTCTATCCACAAA
>DMNL01000059.1 GCA_003452735.1 Spirochaetaceae bacterium | reverse complement strand
GATCCCAAGGCTAATTCCGATCCAGAAGATCCCATTGGAAAATTTGGAGGTTTTGGTACTGGTCCAAGATTCAAGTTAGGAATATCACCAAGAAGCTTTTCAAGCTTGTACGCAAGCTCGGCTGGATTGAAGTCTCCTACAGCCACAAGAAAAATTCTATCTGCGGAAAAATGCTTCTCGTACCAATCTCGAGCATCTCCAACCATCATAGGCGCAATACTTTCCTCGGTGCCTTCGGGATTGACTCCATAGGGATGCCCCTTGAAATAAGCCTCGTTCATTATCTTCTGTGTCATCGTCCATGGATTCTGCTCTATCGCCTGCAGCGCAAGCAAGGCATTCTCTTTTTCTTTGTCAAAATCGGACTGATCGAAAGAAGGATTTACGAGCATATCGCTCCAGAGCGCAAGAAGTTCATCGCTATACTTGTCAAGTGTTGTAAGGCTGAAAGTTGAATATTCGAATTGTACGGCACTTGTAATGGCCGACGATCTCCTATCGAGGATCGAAGCGGCCTTCTCGTAAGGGTAATTCTTCGAACTCCTCGCCATGGTGGCTAGGGCAATTTTCTCCCAGCCCGCCTGCTCTGGAGCAGTCACAAGAGAAGCTCCATTGAGGACAAGCGAGACGTGAAATACCTGATTCGCATGCTGCACTTTCATATACAGAGGAATGCCATTAGAAAGCACTGTATTCATGTATGTAGGAGCGTTTTCTCGAACATAGGGAGTAGTCGCACAAGCTCCGGTCGCTACTCCTACTATAATCATGACAACAATAAATACCCTAAGAATATTATGACTAGAATGCCTCATACCTGCCTCCTCATTGTTTTTGCCACCAGAAGGCATTTTGCGCAGTCAAAAGCGCATACCCGAGTTCGGAAATCTTCGCGCTCATGCGTGGATCTGCATTGAATGTGCTTGTGCGCAGCCGCACAAGGGTAGCGACCGAAGGAGTCGACGCCCCTGCCAGATATCTCTCTATAAGGCTAGAGATGTCTCTCCAGCTAACCTTGCGGCAATTTTCCTCGTAATCGAAGAAATATTCGGTGCCTGCGGTAGACCACCAGAATGTGAGCGTATCGGTAACAAAAGACCCTGCCGATTCAAGAGCGTAGATGTTCTGATCTACCAGCTTTGTCTTGGCTTCCTCTAGGGCCTCATCTCCTCCAAAATACGCGCAGGGATCCTTTGCTATGAGTGCGAATTCATCGAGCACCGTAGACTTAAGATTCTCTACTCGCTGAAGTACTGGCTCTTCTTCCGCTGGCCTTTGAACGAGCATTAGAGTAGAAAAAATGTAATTCCCCCCATCGCGCGAGGTTGGATAGACAAAATCTATGTATTCGGCATCAAAGAGGCCATAGACTTTCCGCATTATCTCCGATTTGAAAGGCCCTGATGGAGAACTCAATAAGAACAAAAGCACATCCGATATATAGGTGTCGTAGGTCTGACGTGTCACGTCGGGTCCCCTCCACCTGAATTCAACTTGAGCGATACCCCGATAGAATTGATCCTCTGAAGTTACAAGACGAATACCGTCGGGGATAGGTCCATGAGGTGGCTCGGCTAGCACAGGCTCTGGCGCTCTTGCCCAACTTCCAAAGGATGCCTTGGCTAGCTTTACCACTTCTTCAAGACTGGTATCCCCTCCTATGAGGAGCGCCATATTGGAAGGCACATAGTAGGTCTTCTGAATATCTCGAAGCGCCGTTACGCTTGCTATTTGTATATTCGACTCAGGACCATCGATATTCTTTCGCCATGGAAAATCCTTGAACATACGCGATTCAAGACCATTAGAAGCAATCTGTGACGGGTCGCTATGGTATCCACGGATTTCATTCAGCACGACCTGCTTTTCGTTCTCCAGAACTCTGGCATCTAGAGTTGGATTCATGACGGCATGTGCCCAAAAATCGATTGCATCCGGGAGCTTTTCCGAAGGCACGCTGATGAAATAGTTTATATATTCTATGCCCGTAGCTCCATTCCAGTTTGTTGTGCCCATGCGGTTTAGCGCAGCAGAGAAGGCATCTTTTGTCGGGTATTTGTCGTTGCCATTGAACATCATATGTTCATACAAATGGAAAAGCCCAGCGGTCTCTGGTGTATGAGCCATGGCGCCTCCACGAAAGGCAATACACACGGTAACAAGAGGCACTGCATGGTTTTCCACAACAAAGACCTCGAGCCCGTTCTCTAGCGTTGTATTCCGAACTGCCTCTGCTTGTTGGGCAACAACGATATCCAGCGTTGACAGCATAAAAAAAAGAGACAGCATTATGCAAAAAAAAGAATTTTTATGTCTCATTTGCTTTTATGACCTCCTTTCTAAACTAATGTTCCAAGCTAATGGCCCAAAGTAGCGTTTTTGTCGTGCTCATCGATGTCCCGAGCATCCCAAGGATACACAATCCAATCGTCTCCAAGATTTTCTCCAACAAAGATATGCTGAACGCCAGGAGGAAATGTGCCGCGTTTCTCTTTTTGCTTGTTATGCAGAACCGAGACCGCGAGTGCTGCCGGTCTATAGTTGAGTAGTTCCTTAGTACAATATTCCAGCGTGACACGAGAATCGTCCACTTCGTCCACAAGGAGAATTCGTTTGCCTGCCAACTGCTTTTCGGCCTCTTCGATCCACTGTACCTTGCGAGGATAGTCCATTGGCCTATCATTTAAGTCATAATAAGCTATTCCAACGGCCAGTATCGGCTTGCCAAGATAAGTCCTTAGAATTCGCGCTGGAATAAAACCACCGGTACCGATCGCCACAATTACATCTGGAGAAAAGCCGCTTTCCTTGACCTGCTCCGCAATGGACTGCGCCAGCTTATGAATCATCTGGTAGCTATAGTAAAGCTTTCCCATATTACGATTCTACGGCAATGGTATAGCAAGGACAAGAGATATCATTAAAAATCATCTTGACTTTT
>DMNL01000141.1 GCA_003452735.1 Spirochaetaceae bacterium | reverse complement strand
GAAATCTGAGGAAGATACGCACTGGAACCCCCAACCGGGATAAGTACGATTCCATCGACCAATCGTTCTGCAAGATGGCGTATCTGCCTTGCTTCTTCCTCTTCTGAGCCTTGACTAGTGCCAACAACGAGAGAATAACCCCGCCCTGTGAGCTCTCTATTCATGCTCTCCGCGATGAACATGAAAAAATCGCCAGAAAGGTCTGGCGATAGCACTCCAATAGTGTGGGTACGACTTGTCTTGAGGCTTCGCGCGACAAAATTGAGTTTGTAGCCAAGCGAATTCATCGCATCTAGCACTATGTTTCTCGTTTCCTTGCGGACTCGAGGATCGTTATTTAAAACTCGGGAAACAGTAGCGGTACTTACATTTGCCCTCTCTGCTACATTCTTGATAGTAACGGTCTCTCTTGCCATTATGCGACTCCCTGAAAAGACAAAAACATATCATTCCGTAACGGGAGGCACCCCTTTTTTGAGGATGATATTCCCATACTTTACAGTCTCTCCTGTCATTACAACAGCAAAAGCCTTTTTAGCCCTCTCATAGAAAGCAAAACGTTCCATACGCTGAATCGGAGGGGTTTTTGGCCAATATCGGTCTAACACTTCGCGGTATCTTTTCTCCACCTCGAGGTCGAGGCTATCTCCTTTGGAGGGAGCCATCATGACAACCGGATCGTCCACGTAGGAATCCAGGTTGATAAGGCGAAAAATTCCATCGAGTAGATCTGGAATCCTTATGCCATCTGCCCGCACCACGCGAGAATTCAGTGAATCGCCAGTAAAAAACGCATCGGCAAGCACAATTTCATCCCCATGTCCCATCCTATAGAGGACTGAGAGCAGTTCGGCCGAAATGCATGGCTTTATTCCTATCAACATATATACTCCTTGGAATTGAATGTAGGAATTATTCCAGGCGCAATCATCGCTGCCTCGGGGTCGAAAATAGCCAATTCTCGCAGAGTCGGCGGCTCTGCCCCTCTTTTCTGGCAGTCAAGCGCAGCCGCTGAGTTAGCAAGTCGCAAGACTGCTCGAAGATTCACCTCGCTCAAAGAAGCAAGACTTTCTCGATCCCTCACCTTGAGCCACCCAAGGCCCGCAAGAAGTGCGGCATGGAAGCTATCTCCCGCGCCAATTGTATCGACAATCTGCACTTTTTTGGCTGGAGAGACAAGATGGTGTTGTTTTGTCAATATCATAGCTCCATGCTCTCCCATCGTAATTGCCACAAGTTCCGGCCCCAATGCCAGCACTTTTTCAGCTGCCTTTGCTGGCGGCATATCATAGATCCACTCAAGATCTGAATCGCTCGCCTTGACAATGGCACTGCGACGGCATATCCAATCGAATCTTTCGAGATATTCCGCCCTCGATTTGATTATGCTGGGTCTGACATTCGGGTCGAAACTTATGAGTCTCTTTTTATACTCCCTTTCAATGAGTGAACAAATTGTAGAACCTGATGGTTCCTGCACCAAAGATATCGAACCGACAAGCATAAAACAGCAGGCCTCAGGAAGCGCTGGAGGCAAATCCTCAGGATAATAGCATCGATCGGCAGCCCCTTCTGAATAGAACGCATATTTTGCATTGCCTGCAGGATCACGTTCAACAAAGGCAAGAGTCATGGCCTGGTCGGCTCGAAGAAGAAGAGATGTGTCTACTCCAGAACTCTGAAGTTTTGAGATGATCTTGTCGCCTAAAAAATCTTTCGATGTTTTCCCAATAAACCATGTATGCACACCGAGTCGCGCTGCAGCAATAGCGCTATTGTAAGGGCAGCCCCCTGGACAAGCCTGAAATAGGTCTTTCCCATGTTCGGAGGGTACCATATCGATTAGATTTTCGCCACACACAGCTATCATGTTCTATTATCTCCATTGTGCATATATATTCCCAGTCTTCCATGCGAAAAGGGGCTGCCCATTCCTTTTGGCAGCCCCCTTTTCGCGTCAACCGAGATTGTCGCTGTTTCTCGAATCTTCAGGTCAAGCCCGGGTTAGATGGATTCTCAGTCGTACAAGAGCTGAGCAATATCTGGCTGATCCATATTGCTGTAGTCATAGAACTTGGCGCCAGTATCGATGTCGGAAACAGGCTGTCCCATCACCGCTTTGTACGCAAGCTCCATAGCATCATAGCCGATCATGTAAGGATCCTGCGTAATTGCGCCAAAGAAGTATCTGTTGCGGACTGCTGCTTTTTGGGCCTTTCCTGCATCGAATCCAATAACTACGAGGCCAGGATACTGAGTCGGCAGAGCGGTGCCGTCATTAGAAGCAGAAAGAATAGCACGAGCGGTGCCCTCATTCGAGCAGAAAATTCCGACAATATGGTCTCTTTGCACGCGAGTAAGGACCGCTTGCGCGGTGTTGGTTGCGTCAGTGTCCCTAGGGGAAGCGGGAACTACCATTTCGAGGATGATTGCTTTACCACTTGTGGGGCTGTCGGGCGCAATGTAGGCAGGGTTGCCGGTCACTTTGATGTCACTCAGAGAGCGTTTTCCTTCGGTCGTGATCAGCTTTATCATCATGTCGCGGAATCCCTTGCCGCGGTCAGTGACCGACTGGCTTGTCGCATCCTGATTGAAGTCGATGATAGTGATAGGATTTGAAGGGGTTGCTGCCATGATCTTGTCTTTGATGACCGGGAACATCTTCTGTGCAGCAAGCCCTGCGGCAGCATAGCTGTTTGTTGCGGCGGTCGCGTAAATCGCTCCCTTCGGTGCGTTGGGGACGCCCGAGTCGAATCCAATGATTGGAATTTTACGCCGAATAGCCTCATTGAGCTGATCCATGACGGAATTTGTGTCCAAGGCAGCCAAGCAAATAGCCGATGGGTTTTTGGCCATTGCATTTACGAGCATCTGAACCTGAGGCTGAATGTCAGCTTCTGTGGGCGGTCCTTCAAAGGTCATGACCACATGATATTTATCAGCAGCGT
>DMNL01000057.1 GCA_003452735.1 Spirochaetaceae bacterium | reverse complement strand
CATTCCGTGAAGGCATAGAGCGCATCTACGACATCCTGTGCATATACTCCTCTCGCCAGTTTTAGCTCTATCTCGACCTTGCTAGTTGTGAAATCGGAGATAGAAGCGATTTTGAGATGACCAGCCCTGACCGCTTCTTCAATGCTGTTTATGAGACTTTCAGTTGTAGAACCATAAGGGATTTCTTTTATCAAGATTTTTTTGGGGTCCGAGCTGTCGATTGTAGCGCGGATCCTCACTTTCCCATTTCCATCTGAATATTCGCTACAATCGGCAGTTCCTCCGGTTAGAAAATCTGGAGAAATGCTAGTGGCTTTTCCTTGGAGATATGCGATTTCAGCTTTGATTACTTCGATAGGATTGTGCGGCAGTATCCTTGTGCTCATTCCCACTGCAATGCCTTCCGCTCCCAAGATCAAAATCACGGGGATTTTTGCAGGGAATACGAGTGGTTCTTTGTTTCTTCCGTCATAGCTGCTTATGTAGCGAGTAATCTTAGGATGATAGAAGATTTCTTTGGCAAATTGAGAACATCTGCATTCTATATAGCGTGGCGCAGAGGCTTCGTCTCCGGTTATAGGGTTTCCGAAATTTCCCTGTGTATCGATGAATAAGCCTCTGTTAGCAAGGCTAATAAGGGCAGAAGCGATAGAAGCGTCTCCATGGGGGTGGTATTTCATGCAGTGACCCACAACGTTTGCGACTTTATGGAATTTACCATCGTCCATCTCGAAGAGAGAGTGAAGAATTCTACGCTGTACTGGCTTAAGGCCATCGTCCAATTCTGGGATTGCCCTGTCCATAATTACGTAAGAGGCATAATAGAGGAAGTTTTCGGTGAGCAACTTATTTATATATGCCACTTTATTCTCTATCCTTTCATAGCTTTTTGGCTGATTTCTTGGTTTTAAAGCTCAGAGGTCCAAGACTAGATTGTCCATTATGAATTGTCGCCTCTGTGGTGTATTTTTCCCCATAAAGAAATTTAGAAGCTCTGGGACAGACGATAATGTCTGAATATCGACCTTTACCAGTCGAATATTTTTCCCGATGAATTGTCCGAATTCTGCGGGGCTTATCTCGCCTAGTCCCTTGAACCTTGTGACTTCTGATCCTTGACCAAGCTTTTTTATCGCATCGTCTCGTTCATGAATTGAATAGCAATACAGAGTCTCTTTTTTTGTTCTTACTCTAAAAAGTGGTGTTTCGAGCAGATAGACTCGTCCCTGAACGACTAACTCTTCGAAGAAAGTCAAGAAGAATGTTAGAAGAAGGTTTCGTATATGAAAACCATCATAATCTGCATCAGTAGCGATAACGATGCGAGCAAAGCGCAAATTCTCGACATTATTTTCTATGCCTAGCGCCATCATAAGATTGTATAGTTCCTCATTCTTATAGATCGCAGAGCGAGGGCGCTCGAACATATTTTCAGGTTTGCCGCGCAAGCTGAAAATGGCTTGAGTGTGTACATTCCGTGCGCTTACCATGCTTCCAGACGCAGAGAGGCCTTCGGTAATGAATATCGTCGATTGGTCTCCCATATCTCCGTCTCCAAGGTGTATCTTACAATCCTTGAGATTGGGTATTTTGAGCTCGATCTTCTTTGCAGCTTCTTTTGCTTCTTTTCGAACGATATTTAGTTCGGTACGGAGTTTTTCGTTAGTAAGGATCTTTTCTTGAAGGATTTTTGCCGCTTGAGGATTGCGTCGCAGTACTTCATCTACTCCCTTCTTGACTTCCTGGAGTATCCATGGGCGGACATCGCTGTTGCCAAGCTTGTTTTTGGTCTGACTTTCGAAAATCGGATTCTTGATTCTAATGGAGATAGCCGCCGCAAGGCCTTCGCGGACATCTTCTCCATGATAAGACGCCTGAAAGAACTCGTTTATCGCTTTTAGAAAGCCTTCGCGGAAGGCCGAGAGGTGGGTTCCTCCAGCCGAGGTATATTGACCATTTACAAAAGAGAAATGCTCTTCTCCATATTCCCTTGTATGAGTAAAGGCAAACTCGATATGATCTCCTCGATACCAGCCAATGTCATAGAGCGCTCTCCCTCCAAGCTCTGTCGACAATAGATCCTGGAGCCCTTTTTCGGTTTGAAACTCCTTGCCGTTTATAGAGAGCTTCAAGCCAGGATTGAGGCAGGCATAACTCCATAGGCGTTTTTCTATGAATTCTAATACAAAGCTGTATTCTCCAAAGATCTGTTCATCGGGGACAAATTCTATTAGCGTTCCTGTCTTTTCGCGAGTCTCGAATTCTCGAGAATCCACGCGCAAGCCTCGTACGAATTTGGCTTCGAAAGCATGCCCTTCTCGATAAGAAACAACCCTGAATTCGCTGGATAATGCATTGACGGCCTTTGTCCCTACTCCATTCAATCCGACAGAGAATTGAAATACATCGTCATTGTATTTTGCGCCGGTATTTATCACTGATACACATTCGATGACCTTTCCTAAAGGTATGCCACGTCCATAATCTCTTACGCGGATTCTTTTCCCTTCGAGGTTGATTACGATTTGGTTGCCTGCACCCATGATGAACTCATCGACCGAGTTGTCAATTATCTCTTTAAGTAGAATGTATATTCCGTCGTCGGGGCTCAGACCGTCGCCGAGTCTCCCGATATACATGCCAGTTCGCAGCCTTATGTGTTCCAGTGAGGACAGTGTCTTGATTTTTGATTCATCATATATCGATTTATTGCTGGTCACGCTCTGTATTCTATCATGATGGGCTACAAGGGGTATAGAGTATTTTGTATTCGATGATTGTATGATAGACCTTCGATTATAGACCTTCGATTATAGAGAAAGCGATTCGAATACAAGGCGGTCATTATGCATTTTGAGCTAAAATACGGGGATGGAAGTCTCCCATTAGATCTGGATCCATCAAGGATTCTCAGTGTAGTACTCCCCAATACAAGAAGTACACTTGGCGATGCTCGCAATGCGGTACGAAAGGCGCTGGCGCAACCAGAAGGCACAGAACCTCTTTTAGAGATGTTAATAGATCGAAAGCCCAAGAAGCTTGTAATCATTGTCAACGATATTACAAGGCCAACACCATATTCGATCTTGATGCCCGCTCTTGTCGAAGTGATAGAAAAAGCAGGGATTCCAGATGAAAATGTGACGATTCTGATAGCCACAGGGATCCACGACCTTCATACTTATGAGCAGAATCTTCTTGTTTATGGCGAAGAGATATGTAGTAGATTCAAGATTATTTCGCATGATGCAAGCGATTCTTCAATGCTCTCGTACAAAGGGAAGCTACCTTCTGGCTATGATTTTTGGCTGAATAGGATTGTGGATGAAGCGGATTTTCTTATAACAATTGGTGTCGTCATGCCACATTATTTTGCAGGGTTCTCAGGTGGCAGAAAGTCCATTTTGCCAGGCGTTGTCGGAAAGCAGACCGTAGAAAGAAACCATGCGCGGATGGTCGAAATCATGGATAATCTGCCCCCGATTCGGGAAAATCCGATAAGCTTGGAAATGATCCATGCAGCCCGAATCGCAGGCGTGGATTTTATCTTGAATGTCGTGGTGGACGAGGGCGAAAACGTAGTCGAGGTGGTCGCGGGCGACCTCGAGAAGGCTTGGTATAAGGCAGTCGATGTGAGCCAAGAGATGTATATGATCC
>DMNL01000173.1 GCA_003452735.1 Spirochaetaceae bacterium | reverse complement strand
TATACAAGGTTCGTAGCAGTAACGAATACTTTAAGGAATCGGCAATAGCCCCTCAGCCTGCATTTCCCAATCTTCATCCTCCCAATCCTGGGCCATCAGCGACATAGCCAATAGAAGCGCACCGTTACCCGGCAGATACACGGGTAGGTCGGTACGCGGCAGCTGGGGATTGTGGCCATTCGCTCTATAGCTGTTCTTAGGCGTTTGCATAAGAAGAAGATCGATTGCGTCCTTCTCCCTTCCTAGGCGAAAAGCGGTCATGGCCATTGCGGGAAAATCCCAGCCCCAAAGGGATTCTAAATTCCAGGTCTTCAAAACCATATCCAGAGTATTGGACATTATGGTCTTGTCTACCGAAGGGCCTGGCAGCATCCCCAGGGCAAAAAGCATCTCCGGGTGGTCGGATGCAAATTGATCGTAGGTCTTGGGACAGTTCTCGTGTGCAAGATATGCATGCTTCTCCTTATCCACTGGAAGCAAAGCTAGCCTAGACGCCACTTCTCTCCATTTCGAGTTTACAGGCAGATCCAACATCTCGAAAAAATAAATCGCCGCAAATAAACTCCAACGCCAGTATTCCACCTCGAAGGGCGGATTGAGTGTATCCTCCGGCCTATGATTTTCCTGCGCAGGGATTAGAGGAGGCCCAAGATCATAGCGCTGTTTAGACTCGTTCCATTGGGCAAAGCTAGCCATGAAGTCAGCCGTTGCTTCGATGATATCCCTATATTCATAAAGGATCTGTCGATTCGGATAAGCCCTTCTTAAGAGCTCGATATACATAAGTGGATGAGGCTGCTGCCAGCAAAGAAGCGGCCCAATTGGCGAGGGACTGTCTCTTCCCGATGGATCGGTCATCTTTGGCCATCGAGCGCCTATATACCCTTGTTCTTGCGCTCGCTTTTTTGCGGAAGGCAGGATAGATCTATACCATTCGAAGCTTCGCTCGAATAACTCGGGTTTTCCCCATACGATGAAGTGCGCAGCATGCCAGTAATGCATCTCCAGATGAAATTTGCCATACCAGCTATTACATGTAAGCCCCGTCTCTGAAGGCGGATATGATCCATCGCACTGGATCGCGGTGAGATATCGGGAAAGAATTATCCTCCGCTCGAGCTCCATTGCCCTCTCGTCTCGGCTCTCGATGAGCTCTATCGCTCCACCGGTCGACCAGAATTCCTCCCAGTGTCGAGCAACCCTGTCGCTTATAGAACGAAATGACAATGGGGGCTCAAGGATTTTCTGTGGAGAGAATTGCGCTACTAGATCGAGCTGTGGGCCTACACCCGCAATAATAAATTCATGCTTGCTTTCCTGATGGATATATGCATCGCCTGTTGCGCCAGCCTGAATTTGAACAAAATAACCTTCGCTATCTAGAATTCTCTCGAGCGAAAGCGATTCGCCGTTCTCTTGCCTTGAATTCTTGCCATGTTCCAAAACAATGGTACTATGGCGCTTTTCGGCATTCCAATCGGAAGCATCGATTTCGTGCGAACCATAAGGAAAGGCGATGCGCACAGCAAGACGACCCTGGTCAAGAAGCGGGGAAAAAACATGGATACCCAATGCATCCACTTCAGGATCGCAGATAGTATAGACATCGACAGGCTGATCCTTATAGGAAAATCGGCTATGCAGCTCCCCTTTCCATAGATCGAGAATTTGTTCGATATCAGATATATATTGAAATTTCAGCTCTTTCCCCTCAAAGACAAAACCGACTCTAGCGAGATTAATCCTGTGCGGATTCATTCTAAGCTCATTGAATAACTCTTCTTGACCTGTTGGATCGGTCATATAGCCGCCAGTTTTTCTAATTGGATCGAAGTAGCTCAGCCTGAGCCTTTTTTCATCGCGAGAGCAATCTTCGCGTTCCGGATAAGAATGGAATCCCCATTGTGACATGGTGCAAAGGGGCGTTATGCCAGGTATATTGGAAACTAGACTCTGTAGGCCGGTGATATCCACGGTAAAGGCGAATTCGCCATTGCCTAACGATAGAGGAGAGAATGGATCATAGCTGCGAAGAACTGGATTATGTCTACGAACAAGAGAACGTCGGTCTATGGCCATGAACTATAACTCCTCGCCAATAAGCACAATATTTGAATCCGATAGTTCTATTTCTCGATAATGAAAGCGCTCATAAGGAGTTTCATTTGGGAAATGGTAAGCCAAGTACGTTTTCTCATCGAGACCGCAAAAAATCATGCCATGGCCACGTCCTCCTTCGACAAGGGGCTTCGATTCTTGAAGCCATGGGCCAATGAGTTTTCCTGATTGGGATCGAGCATATCCCATTGCATAGCCGGATTCCCCAATACTAGACCAGAGCATAAATAGCGTTCCACTCTTTGAACGATAGAGGAAAGGTCCATCGGTGACTCGGGCATCTTCTAGGCCTGATCCATCGCGTCTTTTCATTTTCTTTGTCCAAGATGCGTCCGAACCTCGGAAAAGCAAAATAGGTTCGGCTTCTAGCCTATCGAGATCGATCGAAAGAGGCGCTGCCCAAATTTCGCCATCATTTACCTCGATCCACTCTCGAGAAAAAACCAGCCAAGGCTGACCTTCTTCTTCCCAGAAAGTTCCATCTAGGCATTCCCAGCCCGATGGAGTCACAGGCTCATTTGAATGCACTAGAAATGGTCCAAAGGGAACAGTTGCGCGTAAAATTTGCGTTGCCCGCTCATGTTCAGGCGACTTGAAACTGGCAAACATGTAGTATGATTCTCTATACTTGTATACTTCTGGCGCCCAAAAATTATGGCTTGCCCAAAAACCCAACAAAGGTCTAAAAATAGGATATGGCCCCTCCCATTCTTCGAGGTTTTCGCTAATGTATGCGTCGAAGCCGATACCTGGCGCCTTCCAGGGGTCAGTATCGGTAGTCCCATATAGGCAATATCGCTTCTCATCTTGTAAAGGCAGCACGAATGGATCGCGTATTTGGATATCCTTTCTCTTCATGGCTTTCTCTTTTATATGTTGCGCATTAAGTCTAAATTCCCTAGATAATAGCATAATAACAGATATGTTTTTGGACGGCAATTCTATCCGATATTCGGATCTTTCCATCTTTTTCTCTTTTAGTGAACCAAAATAGCCTAAAGAGAAGAGTTCTTTGTCAATACAAGAAATAATCATGTTAGCTTCAAAATACAATTTTTCATTTTGCATTCGTCAAAAAGATTCTTAAGCTGAATATACATATTTTTATATATATAAGACGCTAGTTTTCAACATTTGATGTTGCCTTGAAATATCAATAATAGATATCTATTGTCAATATTTTACATGGTATTTTGCCGAAAGAGTTTTAATAATATAAATGCGTTTTTATTGATGAGTTTTATAGTTATCTATGGGTACCTAGTATAGGTATGTAGGGTTTGTAGAGTTGGAGTTGGAAACCAGGGAAGAAAAAAATGAACAAGAGAGCTAGGAAGAAGGCTATCCGCGAAAACCTGACATCGTATGCCTTCCTCATTCCATGGCTGCTCGGCTTTTTCGTTCTCACTCTCTACCCAATGATATATTCGTTTTTTCTGTCTTTCACCGAATTCAATATCCTTCAGCCTCCTAAATGGATTGGCCTACGCAATTACTTTGTAATGTTTATAGGAAACGAGCAGTTTCCGAGGGATGAGCGATTTCTCAATTCTCTTCTAGTTACGTTCAAATATGTGTTCATTTCTGTCCCTCTCAAATTGATATTTGCGTTGGGCGTAGCTATGCTGATGAACCGAGACCTCAAACTCATCCCCTTCTATCGAACTCTCTACTATATTCCTACACTACTAGGAGGCTCCGTCGCCATTGCTGCTCTATGGAGAAGGCTCTTTGCTGGAGATGGAGTATTGAATACAATCTTGCGCAGCGCTTTCGGCCTCAATCCACCGGCTTGGATATCGAATCCTAAATATGCTCTATATACCCTGATTCTGCTATCGGTATGGCAATTCGGCTCTCCTATGATTATTTTCCTCGCAGGTCTTAAGCAGATACCAAGAGAATACTATGAGGCTTCGGCGGTAGATGGAGCTGGCAAAATGCGACAATTCTTCTCTATTACCCTGCCCTGCCTATCGCCAATCATTTTTTTCAACCTTGTTATGCAAATGATCAATGCTTTTCAGTCCTTTACACAAGCCTATATTGTCTCAGGCGGACAAGGCGGGCCGCTGGATTCGACGATGTTCTATAGTCTCTATCTTTACATAAAGGGTTTTGCATTCTCCGAGATGGGCTATGCATCCGCCATGGCGTGGGTGTTGCTCATCATCATTGCAGTTCTTACAGCCCTTGCCTTCAAATTATCAGGTTCACTTGTCAGCTATGGGAGCGGAGAATGAAAAAGCACACTAGGAACTTGATAAACTCTATCATCACAAATGCCTTCATTATCTTGCTCGGTGTATGCATGCTATATCCTGTTGTCTGGTTAATCGCCGCATCATTCAAAGAGAGCAATACAATCTTCAGCGATCCTGGATTATGGCCAAAGGCCTTCACTCTGCAGAATTATGTCAAGGGCTGGCAAGGAATTGGCATCGTGGGATTTGGCACTTTCTTCAAGAATTCATTCATCATATCCGGGTTATGCGTAATTGCAAATGTCATATTCTGTTCCCTCACTGCCTATGCCTTTGCGCGGCTGAAATTTGCAGGAAGAAATTTTTGGTTTGCCGTGATGATGGTTACCATGATGTTGCCAACGCATGTGACTACAATCCCACGATATATCATGTTTCGAAAATTTGGATGGATAGATACTTTCCTGCCACTCGTTATTCCCAAATTCTTTGCTACAGATGCATTTTTCATCTTTCTGCTAGTGCAATTTATTCGAAGTCTTCCCAAAGAGCTCGATGAGTCTGCTCTCATAGATGGTTGCGGCAAATTCGGCATCTACACACAGATTGTCATGCCACTCACCAAACCAGCCTTGATAACAACTGTTATCTTCACTTTCTTGTGGACTTGGGATGACTTCTTCAATCAGCTCCTTTACCTTAATTCCCCTTCTAAATACACAGTTCCCATGGGGCTCAGGCTCTTCCTTGATTCCTCTGGTATCTCATCTTGGGGGCCTATGTTCGCCATGTCGGTTCTTTCTCTCCTTCCCTGCTTTATTCTCTTTTTCTCGCTCCAGAAGTACTTTGTGCAGGGAATTGCTACAACGGGTATTAAGGGATAGGCATTATATCTTTTCGATAGGAGGTAGATCATGAAAAAAACGGGTTTGGCACTACTCATTATTCTAATGAGCGCTGTCATGGTATTCGGGCAACAGCAGATAACAATTCGTTGGGCTTACTGGGGAAGCGAATCTCGAGTAAAACGAAGTCAGGAAGCTATAAACCTCTTTGAAGCAGCAAATCCGGGTATCAAAGTGAACCCCGAAATCTCGGGCGGAACAGGAGATCACTTCAATAAGGTCGATACGCAGCTTGCTGGCGGGAGCGGTCCTGACATAATTCAGATGGGCGGTAACATCAATGACTATGTCAAAAGAGGAGTGCTTCTTCCTCTGGAAAAATATTCGGGAACTATCCTCAACACAGCGGTGATCGATCCAAGCGCCATAGAATCCGGCACTATCGATGGACATCTGTATGGGGTCTCCACAGGAGTAACAATGCCAGCGCTTGTCTACAATAAATCGCTCATACAAAGGGCTGGTGCACCTCTGCCAAAGGTCTCCATGACTTATGAGGAATTTCGCAATTATCTTGTGACGCTCAAATCGAAACTTCCGGCTGGAGTATATCCAATGCAGGATATTGGAGCTCTTTCCTCTAACTCCACTCCTTTTGGATATTGGACTCGCTACAATGGCACTCCTCTATACGATGCAGCAACCAAGACCACTGCGGTAAAACCGGCGGACGCACAGAAGTATCTCGAGCTCTTCAAGGATTACCGCAACAATGGGCTCGTTCCTCCAGCTGATATCGCCGCGGGCTATGCAGAGACAAACGCCGACACATCGATGGTTATAGCCGGCAAGGCTGCCATAGGGTTTATTTGGACGAACCAGCTCGCGGGTTATCAGGCAGCCACGACCGATGAACTGTGTCTGATGGAATTTCCAGGTGCAGCGGCTACTAAAGCGCTATGGCAGGCTCCTAGCCAGTTCTACACAGTGAACAAGAATTCCAAGTATCCAGAGGCCGCTGTAAAGTTCATCAACTTCCTTGTGAATAGCCCAGAAGCAGCTAAAGTCCTAGGCAATGATCGCGGTGCCTCAGCCTCAGCAACCGCAAGAGCAGCTGGAGCAGCCGACATCAATGATAGGAAGGTTCTAGAATACCTGGACGTAGCAGGGCCACACTCTTCGAAAGAAACAGATCATGTGCCCAATGATACCGAATTCAACAGCACATTGTTCCTAATCTACCAAAAGGTGGCGTTTGGCCAGATATCTACGGCAGCTGGCGGACAGCAAATCTATGATCTAATTGTAAGGCTTATAAAGAAATGAGCCGCAATTGCTTTCTATAGCGAGTAATCTGGTAGATATTTCGCTGT
Source organism: Spirochaetaceae bacterium (assembly GCA_003452735.1). Classification (GTDB taxonomy): domain Bacteria; phylum Spirochaetota; class Spirochaetia; order Treponematales; family Rectinemataceae; genus Rectinema. Next base: position 6,330 of record DMNL01000173.1, on the reverse strand, counting down.
CGCGCTTAGCATGCTTGCAAAAAGAGCCTCGGCTTCAGAAGGTGTAGCCGTCATTAAAGGATCATGCAAGAATGCAGGAAATGCCGCCCAAGCATCACGGCGCATGGAAGCGTGCAAAACTATATCTTGAGCAATGGCGTGTGGCACAACAAGGGCTTCGATTTGAGAGGGAAGTCTTCCCGCATCTACAGGCTGAACACAGTCGCACCAAAAAATAGCGTTGGTCTCTACGACCGCTCCCAATGGAAGCCCTTTTATCTGGCCATGATTTGGCAGATTGACATTCGAGACAAATGAACCTAGTCCGCAGAGAGCTTTTATGAGTTTTACGCCTTCTTCTCCAGAATGCTTCAGTTCGAATTGTTCTTTGCCTTCAGCGTAGCTCATCGCTTTTTTCTTGAGCTTCTCCGCATTTTCTATACGCCATGATACAGGTGTCAAAGAAAATTTCCATGATCGAACGGTCTCTGGATCTCGTAGATACATTCTGCCTGGCATGAATTCGGCAAGATGTCTATCGCCAGCTGCTGCAATTAGACCATAACGCCTAAATAGATCGAATTTAACACGCTCTGCGGATACAAAATAGGAATTGAGCCAGCTCTCGCTCTCTGCCCCTTCGTATCCAGATTCGAAGTGCTCTTCTACAAAAGCTCTATAGTGAGGTATGAGATCCACTGTGCCGAACGATGCCCGATCTATCCATGTGAAATGATTTATTCCAAGCACATTGACTTCGATCTGCTGCATAGTGGCATTCTTAGCGTCCACTATACCCTCAGCTCCAAGGCGTTCGCGAACCATTGCAGCCAATAGCCTACGTGTCCCGAATACTTCATGGCAACAGCCAAAAGCCTTGATATCTGGGAAGATTTCGTATAGTGTGCGGAGGCAAAGAGCCATCGGATTTGTATAATTGACAACCCATGCTTTGGGACAGAATTCGCGTATCGCCATTCCAATCACTTCATACATTGGGATAGTCCTGAGCGCTCGCACAATCCCGCCTGGTCCTGTGGTATCGCCTACAGATTGGTAAATTCCATATTTTTCGGGCGCATGAACATCTGAAGCCATTTCGGCAAAAGTCCCAGGAAGAATAGAAGCGATTACAAAATCCGCACCGCGTAAGGCGCTCTCAAGATCTTCTGCTATTTCGTATCGCCACTTTCCAAGCACATCATCTCTCTCTCGAAGAGTATTTCCAATTCTCGCATTTATCTCGGCTGCTTCTTTATCGATATCGTAGAGCCGAACGATTCCTCCGAGCGATCCTTCCAAAGCGAGATCGCTCATCAGGGTCCAAGCCCAACCACGCGAGCCTCCACCGATATAAGCTATGACGAGATCTAATGGATTATCGTTGTCCGCAAAAGGAAAGCTGTTTTTTTCATTATCAGAATCGAAAAAGCAGGAAGCATGATTTGCCATTTTTTATTCCTTGGATAGAACTCAGATCTTGTTGCCCAACAATACTATATTTAGACCTAAATGAAAAGGATAAGCTAAAAATAATCGTGGATAAAACTCGCGCCACTAAGTTAATCCAGCTCTATGAAGATCGACGAGCAATAAGAGTTGGCGCCAGTTTGACCATGCTTGGCTCTGGATTGCGACCATCGATGCGTTCGAAAAGCATGGTCGCACCGAGTTCTCCCATGTATTCAAGAGGCTGTGCGAATGTAGTGATAGGAATTGGCCAAAAAGAGGCAAATTCACGATCATCATAGCCAATTATATGTAGATCCCGAGGAATTGAGATTCCAGAAGCGAGAGCGCGGTTTATAGCTCCTGCTGCCATATAGTCATTTGCGCAAAAGACTGCATCCAGATCGGGACAAGCCTTCAATAAGGCATCAAAGCAATAAGAGCCGGATTCTGCACCAAAGTCTCCATGTACTACCCTTTCTGAGGCATCGAAAGGAATACCACATTCTTCCAGCCCTTTTTCGAAACCCAAAAGGCGCTCTTTGCTTGCAAACCTGTTTTCAGGACCAGCTATCATGGCAGGATGCCGAGCGCCTTTAGAAACCAAATGCATCGCAGCCTCCTTCCCACCCCCGAAATCGTCTGGATGGAGAGATGGAATGGTAGGATCAACGAAAGTGTTTATTGTCACCAAAGGTATATTGGAAAGATCGAAAGTTTTCGGGCTTATTTCTTGACGTACACCATAGGCAATAATGATGCCATCGACCCTTCGTTTGCGTAAAAAATCTATACCATGAGCCAAATCGTAATTGAATCCAACGCCGCTTGTAAAAAGCAGAAAACAATTCTTCTCGCGAACTATTCGTTCAACACCATGAATTATTCTTGCGGCAAATACTTCTGTAATATCAAAAGCAAAAAAACCTATAACCCCCGTGCTCTTTGTTCGAAGAGCACGGGCGGCAGGGTTGGGTTCGTAACCGAGTTGCTCAATTGCTTGAAATATTCTCTGTCTTGTTACCTGGCTTATGGGGCGTTTTCCGCTAAGCGCATGGCTCACCGTCGAAACCGATACTCCTGCATGTTCTGCGACATCTCGAATCGTTACCATTAATCTAGAATATCATCTTAGCCCTGTTTATTGCGATAGGCTCCCTTGATTCTAAGAGAGAGTCGCTTTGGGGCTTTGTCAAAATCGAATGCTACACTATTGCCCATTTCGACTTCATTCCCGTCATATAGCATGAAACCATCGGGCACCAAAAATCGCCATTTCTTTCTAAAGACCGAGGAATTATGTTTGTCATCGACGCTTTCGGTCTGCGTTATATTGAGACAATAACAATTTTCTTCTTCCATTGTGTATTCCATCTTCCATCGCCAGAAGCTCCCGAGAATAAAATCGCTCTCTCCATCATCCTCGCTATGGATGCAAGCAATAGGCAGTAAGTCGATGTCGCTTTTTTCTGCGGGAGGGATAACAATGAATTCATAGCCATCTAAAAGGGATTTGCCAATTGCCTCAATTTTGTAAAACGTAGGGATTACAGTACCGCATCTGAAAAAGTATCTAATCTCGCCTAGATCATAATGGAAACGCAAAGTCTCCCCGCCTTTATATATGATTTGAGGAATTGGATCGAACCAGTTTATCCCATCGGGAAGCTTCATCGATACTTCGTCTTTGCCTTGTTCGGGTGGGGCGGGTATCAAGATGGCATCTCCAGCCATCCTATCTAGGCTATCTAATTGAAGTGAAATATCCTTTGGAAATTCTAGCGCAACAGGGCTTTCCATTGGGATGCCGGTTTCGCTTGCACGAATTGCTAGATCATAGATATAAGGCAAAAATCTATATCGTATTCGTATGAAATTGCGGATATCTGAAAGTCGATTTGGATAGAGCCATGGCTCGGTTATGCTTCCATCAGGTTTCCAAGAGTGCATAACAAACCGCGGCTGAAAAACGGCACTTTGGCACCAACGCAGCAGCAATTCTTCATCTGGTATTGGGCCGACAAAGCCTCCAATGTCATGTCCATAAAATGGTAGACCACTAAGACCCAAATTCATTCCCATTGCAATATTGAAGCGAAATGTATCATAGCTAGATACATTGTCCCCAGTCCATGTACGGGCATAGCGCTGGAGCCCCGCATATCCAGAGCGACTGATCAGCCAAGGCCTTTTGCCAGGATAAAAAGACCTTAATGCCTTAAAAGATGCTTCTGCCATCTTTATTGGCAATATATTCTTGACATCCTGAATCGGGAGAGCCTTATCCTCGATTTCGAATTCGTTATTGTCATTCCATACTCCAGAGATTCCTTTTTCGAGGATATATTTTTTAAGCGCATTGACCCACCAATCAAAACCTTCTTTTCGAGAAAAATCTATGAAGGATGCGCTATTGCCCCAATAATAGCTTATTAGGGGAGAACCATCATTATCAGGTATAAAAACATCATCCTTAGCAAGCCGGTCATACCATGGATGAGCCAACAATATGCCTGGTTTCACATTGCAGCAGATTCGATATCCTCTGTTTCTGAGATTCCGAATAAATTCTTCCGCATGCGGGAATTTTTTTTCATTCCATACAAAAGTATAGCGCTCGCCATTTTCCGCTTTTGCATAGCCTGAAGAAAAATACATGCCTTCGCAGGGTATATCTTCTTGTTCGATTCGAGCAAAGAATTCAAGGATTTTTTCTTGGGCTATATCTGGTTCGGTATACCCCATACTCGAAGTTAGATAGCCAAAAGAAAACAAAGGAGGAAGAGCTGGCAGGCCACATATTTTGCAATATGTGGATAAGACTTCTCGATAATGATCACCCGTTATTACATAATATCCAAAAGGCCCCGATGACAGAACGACATCGTAATAGAATTCGCTTTCGACTCCAAAATTGACTTCATCGACTTGAAGATTTGGGAAATAGAAACCGCATATATTATTGAGAACTCTATTGGCCTTTATAAAGAAAGGCACCGATTTATAGAGCGGGTCGCTTGTCTCGGCATTGTAGCCGAGCGCATCCCTATTGAAAAGTTTGAAGAGTCGATTTCGCTTATTTAGCTTTCCTGTCTTCTCTCCTAATCCGAAAAAAGCATCTGCTTCTTCAAGACGAAAATTGAATTTGCCATATATAGCCTGCCTTGCATTAGATTGCATATCCCCTAGCTGTACCCGAAGAGGATACTGTGGAACCACTAAGTCCTTATGTCCAATCTCGCCACCATGAAAGAGCACATCGTTTTTATAAATATCGACCCTGCTCGTCGCCTTATCTACCAAAATCCTTGTCGAGCCATGTATCAGCTCATACTGATTATCCTTTTCAACGACAGAATCCCAAGATAGCGCATCGCCTATATTATTGAAAGAAAGCAATGCTGCATGAGGCTTGTTTATCTTTGGCGGTACTATTGATTCATCGAAAATATAGAAAATTGAGAACAAATTGGAAGTATGGATAACTACTTCGAGCTGACCATTCTCACCAGCAAATATGGCTTTAGAACCTTCTAGATGATATGCACTGAGGTTTTTTATGACATATAGCATATTTATGCCTTTACTCCGCCTGCGCTGAGCCCTTGGACAAAGTATCGCTGTAACGCGAGGAAAACGACTATCATCGGTATCATTGTCACTACAGTCATTGCAAGAAGATTTCCCCAATTTATCTGGAATTGCCCCACAAAATTAGCGAGAGCAAGCTGCAAAGTCATTTTCCTTTTCGATGAGATAACAATGAATGGCCAAAGGAAGTCATTCCATCGCCACATGAAAGAAAAGATCGCAATTGTAGCAATGATCGGCTGGGCTAATGGTACAATGATACTCAAAAAGATGCGCAATTCGCTTGCTCCATCCATTCGGGCCGCTTCGATGTACGAATTCGGAATCGTCTGAAGGTATTGACGGGCCAAAAATACACCAGTTGGGGTTGCTGCAGGCGGAATGATAATTCCCCATAGAGAATTCAATAAACCTAATTTCTTCAATAGCAAAAAAATTGGTATCATAATCGCCTGTAGGGGAATCATCAGCGTGCTGATCATAATATAGAAAATCAGGTCTCGCCCTCTGAAATAAAACTTGGAAAGAGCATAACCCGCCATAACATTTATTGTTATGGTAAGCAAGGTTGCGACTATGGAGACAAAAATGGAATTTGTATAATAGGTGATAAAATCTCCGCTTGCAAATGCATTGACATAATTCTCGATCGTCGCTTTGTTGGGAAGAATAGTTAGTGGATAAGTAAAGAGCTCCGATTGAGGTTTGAATGAGGAGATAATGACCCATAGAATCGGGAATAAAAATATGCCTGAAACTACTATCAACAATATATATTTCAATACTTTATTCATTGGTATATTCCTCCTTCTGAACGCTGAACTGAAGAGCCGTGAATATTCCAATGATAACGAGAAGAATTATTGACATAGCTGCACCATATCCCATCTTGTCCTCTTGAAAAGCAACCTGATAGATATACTGAACGATGAATTTTGTGGATGTTCCCGGTCCACCCTGAGTCATTACAAATATTAGCTCATACGCCTTGAAAGCCTCGATAGTTGCAAGCACTACAACTACGAGAATCGTAGGGCTCAAAAGAGGAAGCGTAATACGGCTAAAAATAGTCGACTTGCCTGCTCCGTCCATCTTGGCGGCTTCATAATAAGTCGCTGGAATAGCTTGAAGCCCACCAACGAACATCATCATAAAATAGCCTACCCTTGTCCAAACCGTCACAAATATGAGGCTGATATTAGCCATTGTACCATTGGTAAGCCATGGTACTGGCTTTCCTCCAGCTAGACTTATTACATAATTGATAATGCCAAGATCATATCCAAGGAGCCATCGCCAAGAAATGCCTAC
>DMNL01000045.1 GCA_003452735.1 Spirochaetaceae bacterium | reverse complement strand
AGAAAGAAAGCCCTTGTGTTCTTTAGTGAGATAGGATTCAAATACTTCTTGAAGATCGAAATCTAAGGGTAGTAGCAATTGCAATGAGCCAAGGACTTCTGTTATACTTTTCATTGCGGGGACTCCTTCCTTCTATCTTTGGTTTCCTTAATGATTCCATTATACTAGGTTAGTCCCCGCTTTGCATTAGAAAAATACTTCACCCAATGACTTTTGAAAGAGCCTCTATATGATTTGACTTTTGGAGAATACATTCGACTATTTGAAAATAAAGATTATTGGAAAAGACTAAATATCTATGTTGATAGAAATTATTTAATTCAACGCCTTGCAAATGTAAGGCAAATTCGCAATGACATCATGCATTTTGATCCAAATGGTGTAGATGAGCAGCAATTAGAAGAGCTAAGGCGAACAAATCGACTGCTAGAACATTGCTTGGTAATTAAAGAAGTTAGCTAAGATCGGCAATGGCCTAGCATTATCGTTGGTATGATTTTTGCAAATAGTTGATGCTTTGGTGCAGGATTTGCGTCAAATAGCCTTTATAAGATAAACCTATTTTAGGTTTATATATCAATTCTACAAGTAACTAAAATGAACAAAGACGTTGATTATTATGCAAACTCACTTTTGCAAGACTACAAAGAGGCTCATGAAATAGCGAGGCTTAACTTTTGTGAGCCAAAGTTGTTCTACAAAGAATATGTGTTCTTCAATAAAGAATATAAAATCAACTTGATGAATCTATCCATGATGGATAGCAAGGTATTTAGAGATAGAAAACTATGGAGTATTTTTCATAGGATTTACGACATTGCAGGCCATGATAATGGTTTTCTTAAGGAGTTCAATGAATATTCTTCTTTTTCATTTTTTCTCGAGCATAACCAAATAGCTCAATTCAAGAAGTGGGAAAAGCCAGACTTCATCTTAAAGCTAGACGAATCAGATAACGAAATAAACTTAGAAATCAGGTCTGTAATATCTGAGGAGAATGCGAAAATTAATAAAATTGCATTAGAGACATTTGGAAGAAACACAACAAGGGGGCAAATGGAGAGCTACCTCAATAAAAAGCATAAGAGTTTCAATAGGGAAAGACATTACAAATTTATAGAAAATACGAACGTCCTTATCGGCTATGGCGATTGCAATATCTACAGAAAAATGTTAATTGACGCAATTCTTGAAAAGAACGATAAGATAAGAAGTTATTTAACCAATAATCAAACTTGGTTATTGATAGATACAGAAGGGGATATATGCTTCTCTTCTGAGGCAGATGAAAGATACATTGAAGAGCAGATCTATTTAATCAAGGACAATCTTGATTGTATCGATAGAATCATAATAATAAATAGAGAGAATAGTATTTTTTTTGAATACAATAACTAAGACAAATCTAACAACTGCATTAATTATGCCTTAGCGGCATCACTATTTTTATAATCGTTAATTATCCCTAGAATAAGAATTGCGTACATGTTTCTTTCCAATTTATGCATATACAAGCTATGATATTTTTCAAAGCTTGCCATTCGCTTCGAATAAGTGTATACTAGGAAGTGTATACTTTATGAGGTGAGTCTATGAAGATAACTACAAAAGAACTGCGCATTCAACCCGGCAAGATTATCGATCATGTCGCAAAAGGGCATGAAGTTATCATTACATACCATGGGAAAGCGCTTGCAAAAATCATCCCTCTTGAAAAAGAAAACAAACTTGAGGAAAAGCTTCAGGCAGCCGGAAAAGATGAGGGTATATTTGGCCTCTGGAAAGATTATCCTATAGAGAAATCGGTCGAGGAACAGGTCCGCGATCTCAGAAAAGGGAGAGAATTTTGATACTCGACACGGATGTGCTTATTTGGTATCTCCGAGGCAATGAAAAGGCAAAAAATGCTGTTGAAACAGCACTTCCATTCTCAATATCGGTCGTAACCTATATTGAACTTGTGCAAGGGATGAAGAACAAAGAAGAGTACCGACTTTTTCAAAAACAAATACAGGATTGGAATACGGATATTATTCAAATAGACAGGGAGATTTCCTCAAGAGCGATGTTCTATATACAAGAATATGTGTTTAGTCATTCGATGTATTTAGCAGATGCATTGATTGCGGCCACCGTCGTGCAGAGAGGAGAAATGCTTTTCACCGCCAACGACAAGCACTACAAATTCATTCCAACTATACAGTGCAAGCGATTCGAACCTTAAGCAAAAATATAAGAAGGGATTTTGGCCTATCCACCCTGAATTGATGAGAGGTATAAAGCATCTTTACTGAATTGCTTGACAACAGCAACTCCTCATGCAATGATTTTTTCGTGCAATTTTTTCTTGTCGAGCAGAGCTATTTCAAGAACACAATAAAAATCAGGAGCAAAAAATGGCGATCACCAATCATGAGCGGGTCGGCAAAGGGCTCGAGCTCTTGCGAAATGGCCTTGCGCCGTTTATTGATCGCGAAGTGAGCGCTCGGCTGCCAAGCTTGGTCGACAATCCTATCCAAAGAATGCAGGTTTCTGATCGCAATTTGGCAGGCAAACCTGTATCGCAATGGGATGTTTCGGCGCTCCTGACGCTCATGTGGGATGCATGGAATGATATTTTTAAAATAGTCCTTGGCCAATCTGAGCGCAATCTGGTGTCCGAGCTCAAAATGTTTCGGAACAAATGGGCTCATCAAGAAAGCTTTTCCACTGAAGATACCTACCGCATGCTTGACTCCGCATACCGGCTTCTTACTGCGATCTCTTCTCCTGAGGCAGAAGAAGTAAACCGCATGAAAGGCGAGGCACTGCGTGTCTTCTACGACGAGCAAGCTCGCAATGAGCGTAGAAAGGCGCCTAAGCTTTTTACCGAACAGACTGTGTCCGGCGCACTCAAACCTTGGCGCGAAGTAGTAACGCCGCATCCAGATGTGGCATCGGGCAGGTTCCAAGAAGCGGAATTTGCCGCAGACTTATGGCAGGTCTATCGCGGAGAGGGTTCAGCTGAATACCGCGATCCTATAGAATTTTTTAAGCGAACCTATCTTACCGCAAGCCTCAAAAAGCTCTTGGTCAATGCAATTTCTAGGCTTTCCGGGAAAGGCGGCGATCCTGTTGTCCAACTGCAGACGAACTTTGGCGGTGGCAAAACCCATTCAATGCTGGCACTCTATCACCTTTTTTCGGGTATATCACCACTTGCCCTTGCGGGCATGGAGCCTGTATTGCAGGAAGCAGGTACCACCCAATTGCCCTCAGTGCGACGCGTAGTGCTTGTCGGTACTCGGCTATCGCCCGGCAATCCGATCATCGAAGATGATGGTACAGAAATTCGTACTTTGTGGGGAGAACTAGCATGGCAACTTGGAGGACGTACGGCGTACGAAAAAATCCGCCATGATGATGAGCATGCAACGAACCCTGGCGATAGGTTGCGCCAGCTCTTTGTTGAGTATGGTCCGTGCCTTATTTTGATCGATGAGTGGGTTGCCTACGCACGCCAACTCCATGATACAAACGATCTGCCTGCAGGCAGCTTTGATACGCAATTCACTTTTGCCCAGACGCTCACCGAGGCCGCAAAGAATGCGGGCAATTGTCTTGTGGTGATAAGCCTCCCTGCATCGGATGCACCTGTGTCGCCCAATGCGACGATCGAGGACGTCGAAGTGGGAGGCATTCGAGGCCGAGATGCGCTCGATCGACTGCGCAATGTGATAGGGCGTGTCGAGTCTTCCTGGAGACCTGCAACTGCTGAAGAAGGATTCGAAATTGTCAAACGACGCCTTTTTGAACCTATGATCGACCAAATGGCCTTTCGGGATCGCGATGTTGTAGCACGAGCGTTTTCTGACTTGTACCGCAGCCAATCGCAGGAGTTTCCTTCAGAATGTCGAGAATCCGAGTACGAACAAAAGATAAAGGCTTCGTACCCCATCCATCCTGAGCTTTTCGAGCGGCTTTACACTGACTGGTCGACATTGCCGAAGTTTCAGCGCACCCGCGGCGTATTGCGGCTCATGGCCATGGTGATTCATCGGCTCTGGCAAGACAACGATCGCAGCCCGCTCATAATGCCCTCAAGCATCGATATGGACGATCCGGGCATCAAAGCCGAGCTCAATCGTTACCTCGCCGATTCTTGGGCATCGATTATCGAAAAAGATATCGATGGACCCAATTCTCTACCTCAAAAGATCGATGCAGAGATAACGAATTTAGGTAAGTACTCCGCAACTCGCAGAGTAGCACGCACTATCTACTTAGGCTCTGCACCGCTTACCGACAGTGCACATAAAGGCATTGAAGATAGGCGCATCAAACTTGGCTGCGTTCTTCCTGGGGAGCCTGTTGCTGTATTTGGTGATGCGCTCCGTAGGCTTGCTGCCCAAGCTACTTATCTCTATCAAGATGGCAACCGATACTGGTATTCGCTGCAACCGACGGTGATCCAAATTGCGGCAAATAGAGCTGAGGATCTCAAGAGAAATCCCGATAAAGTTGTGGCCGAACTCGAGCGGCGCATGCGCATCGAGACATCCGAACGCGGTGATTTTTCGCGCATCCATGTCTTTCCTCAGTCTGCGCAAGATGTACCTGACGACACAAGCTGCAAGGTGGTAATCTTTGGGCCTGATCACGTCTATGGCAGAGAAGCGGGCAGCCCTGCAGAAGTAGCTGCAAAGGCGCTCCTCGAATCGAGAGGAAATGGGCCACGTGTCTATCGCAATACACTCATTTTTTTAGCTCCTGACCGCATTCGCATGCAGGACCTCGAAGATGCGATGCGGCAATTCCTCGCATGGGAGTCCATTGTTGCAGAGAAAGTCGCACTCGATCTAACCGCAACACAGATAAGTCAAGCAGAAAATCAGCGAAGCCTCTCCGACGAGACAGTCCATGCGCGAATCGGTGAGACCTACCAATGGGTCATTGTTCCTGAACAAAAAGACCCGTATGATGCGGTCCACTTTACTTTTCTTAGGGTGACTGGGCAGGAAGCACTTGCGCAGCGCGTCTGTCGGAAGCTTAAAAACGAAGAGCACTTGCTCTCAAGTCTCGGAGGCTCGATCCTCAAGATGCACATGGATCGAATCCCACTGTGGCGAAATAACCATGTGTCGATTGCGCAGCTTGTCGAAGACTTTGCAAAATACACGTACCTTCCCCGCCTTAAGTCCCCACATATACTACTCGACGCCATTTCTCAAGGCTTAAGCGAGCTCACCTGGGAGCGTGACACTTTTGCGTATGCTGACGCGTGGGATGAAAACGAACAGCGCTATCGAGGCTTGCGCGCTGGCGAATATATCTCACTCACTGATGAGAATAGCCCTGCACTTCTTGTAAAGCCCGAAATCGCTGCAGCCCAACTCAGCGTCGAAATGGAACTGCATACTCAAGAATACACACAGGGATGCGATGGGCAGCCGAGTGCAGTTATGAATCGGCCAATCGCAAGCCTCTTTGACGATGGGACTAGAAAAGACGAAGCTACCTTGTACGGAAATCGTGGATATGGAGAAATCATCGATAACGCGAGTGGCACGCGTTCCTACGACGGTCGACAAGAAATGCAAGCAGGCGCCGCGTACCGCCGCTTCCATGGTTCTGTCGAGCTCGATTCTCTTCGGACAGTGCGTGACGTATCCACTATCATGGAAGAAGTAATAAGCCACTTACAACATGCTGAAGGTGCCACGGTGCATCTCGTACTGGAAATCGATGCACGCTTTCCTAAGGGTGTCTCTGAGACTACGCTGCGGACCGTAACCGAAAATGCGCGCAGCCTCAAGTTTACAGACCAGGGGTTTGAGAAGGATTGAGACAGCTTTCATTAGATGGCTTAATCGGACTGTGGTGCAAATTTTTCTGTTCGATTTGTCTATAGCACTCGATGACATCGAGTTCATCGAGAAGCTCAGTGAGAGCATAGTTCTCATAAAGGCCTTGGTCATGCATCACCTTATCGATATAGGAAAGATACATGAGCGAGATCAAAAATCCTTGGTGCGATAGATTTTGAGTGCGTCGAAAGGGTCTTTGTTCTCATTAGACAGAAGGGCAAAGTAACCATAGTTTCGCTCAACTTTATCGATAGCTTCTGGTCTTAACACAATATACCCTACTCCAGAAATAGTTTCTCCAATATGGCTTCTCCTTCAGATTCTTATGCCCCTTGAAAACCGCTTTCGCTGTCTTCCCCTTTATAATAACAATCGCTTCTGAACCACCAAAGGCAGTGGATTTTTAAATTTGATTAACTTAAGTTGACAAAATACTTTACAGGAGATAATTGCACAATTATACTTTAACATATACTTGACTTAAGCTAACTCAAATGATATTCTTTTTACGAAAGGAGATGCCTATGCCGCAAATATCACTCTATATTGATGAAAAGACTCTAAAAAAAATCGAAAATGCTGCAAAACGCCAGCATACTTCTATCTCAAAATGGGTGACTGAACAAATCCGTTCTAGAGTAGATCCAGTATATCCTCCTGGCTTTGAGGATCTGTTTGGATCTATTCAAGATGAGACCTTTGTAGAACCAAATGAAACAGATTTCGCGTATGACTCTCAAAGAGAAGAAATATGATATATTACCTCGATACTAATACTTGCATTTACTTTCTTAATGGGAAATATGAATCAATAAAGGAAAAAGTATTATCGATACCCCCGAATGAAATCGGTATTCCATCCATAGTAAAGGCGGAATTATTCTTTGGTGCATATAAGAGCAAAAATCGAAAATCCAATATAGAGAAAGTTGAAATGTTCCTCGAACCATTTGAGATCATTGCATTTGATGATTTAATGACGTATGTCTACGCGGATATAAGAGAAAAAATGGAGAAAACAGGAGCACTGATTGGACCAAATGATCTATTGATAGCATCAATTGTAAAATTTTATGATGGCATTCTTGTAACAAACAATGAAAAAGAATTCGGCAAGGTCGAAGTATTAAGAATAGAAAATTGGACAAAATAAAGTCACGAAAATGCAATAAGGACACCAACAATAAAATTTGACCTAGTTATGTAAGAGCGAGCAGTAACGTTAAATGTCGACATAAAGAAGGAAGAGAAAGCAGAAGAAAGAAGTCCAATGGGAGTCGTGCTATCATTGGTTTTTCAACAAATCAGGACAGACACGGAAGTTCCATGGGACGTACACAGCTTACTCTGGAACAGTATAGTAAGGGAAGCCACTTTACCTGGAAAGAGCGACTGGCATTGTAATACTACTACGAAGGCAGTAACGGATATCGGAAGTTACACAGTCCAACCATGCTGGGCAAAATCTTTCAGAAGAGCGACAAAACGATCAGTTGTCTACGGCCTTGAAGACTCGGTGTTGACTAAAGGCGTACGGATGACCCTCTATTTCGCTTATCCCTACTGCTTGGAAGAGCTAGGAACTATTGAGAACCACAACAGCATCATTCGAAGATTCCTGCCCAAAGGCACCAAATTCAACCTTATCGGCGATAAGAAGATAAAAGAAATCCAAGACTTGATAAATACATACCTACGAAAGATCCTAAATGGCTTTACGCCTTTGCAATGCTTTAAAGAGGCTTTTGGACTAACCAATCAGACAATCAAACTACTGGAGGCATGCTCATGAAATATCCACTATAGAAACATAAGAATAAATTATGTGGACAATTTACTTTACAGGAGACGTGGCTACTTCTCTATATCTTATCATTTTCTTAACTTAAGATTTGAATTATCTAATCCAACACAGATTAATGCTAAGAAATAGGCAAATGCTCTCGCAATGATTCATTCTTGAATCATATTCTGTCTAGTAATTGGTTGAGGAAGGACCATGCAGCTCCTCTCTGTAAATAAGGATGTACAAATTGATTTCTATAGCTGCGCAAACATCCATAGCAACTTGTGTCTTCTGCACATCCGCAGCTGCCATTTACTCTATCACGCGCAGCCTCCAGACATTTTTTGAAAGTCTGAGGCTGTTCAAGATTTGAAACCAAGCCTGCACCGCCTGGTACATCATCATACATTATCAGAGGAATCTCTTCGTCTTCCATTAGCCTGCCGACTGTAATGTTTATATCATTTACTGGAATTTCTAGTATCTCAGCTGTGCCCGCAAGAAGAGCATATCCAAGAGAATAAGCAAACCAGAGACGATTGCTAACAGATCCTAATAATCTTTTAATTCTAATTTGTACTATATCTGTCACAAATTCATGGCCAAGATATACCTGCTCTAGTTGCCCATTGCAAGGCTGGTTCATGCTTGTAAGATGGGGTTTATTTAATCCAGGCCTTTCTCTAAATCCTGCTCCGCACTGTTCACAAATATAGAATCCTGATGCTTTCTTTCCCTCACATAGAACAACCAATTTGCCCCTAGTAGATTTGGTTATTTCAACAATCGGATCATTTTTAGGTGCAAGGAAAGAAGCAGTATCAGTTCCAAGTATTCCAGCGAAGTATGGTCTTGTGGAAAAGACCTTTTCTACCCTTCCTGTTGGGTTTTTAGGCGGATTAATACTTGTAATAAAGCCGAATTGAGGGATTATATAGGTAAATTTCATACTGTTATCTTTACATGGCAGCTCAGGTTCCGGCTCTCCAGGATTCCAGCTTACAAATGTATTATGTTTTTCACAACATTTATAGTATAATTTTTGTAGCTCTTTCTCTGGAACTCTTTTTATCCCGAAGGAAGTCCATTCCTTTTTATTAGCAATAATAGAACTTGAGGGCGCAAATTCGGAGATTGCAATTGATAGATCTCTTTGCAGTAATACTTTTAAAGATTCTTGTCCTGCGCGAGTTCTATTGGTATCTAGATCGACAACATCTACTGGGAACCCATACTTAGGTATAACCGCTTTGCGTGATAAGAACGAAAGCACATCTTCATCTTCAATTGTTCTCTTGCGATCATTGGCCCATTGCGCAAGTTTATATTTTCCCTCATTCTTCGCCTGCAATTCAACCATACAGGCAGCTCTATAATCACTGGATACTTCAATTTCCGCAAGATATAGCCTGCTTTCGTTCTTATTTTTATCTCCAATTCCAGAAATAAGTTCAATCCATTCTCCACTATTTAGGCCAACATTGTCATGCATTTCTTCAGGAATTATTATTTTTAGATCCTGTATCATGCTTGAAGCATTATTGTTGATAAATACCCTTAAGTCAAAAGTCGCTTTTGGATTATTGAGATCATTTAAGAATTCATTGACCGAGCGAAATCTGCAAGGAAATTGATGGAAAAACCTTGATAGTGCATATGCAGTCATGTGCCTAATAATAATCTTTTCATTCCGGAGAGAAATTGAAGGTGCTCTGATTTTACCATTTATCATTAGCTCAGGATTAGAGAAATAAAATAGATCATGTGGAGCGCGCCTGCAGTAGGTAATTGCAAGACCTGGATTTCCGGGTCTTCTTCCGGATCTACCAACACGCTGCGCGTAATTAAAAGCCTCAGGAGGCACATTTCTCAAGAATACATTGTCTAAATTTCCGAGATCGACCCCTAGTTCAAAGGTAGTTGAGCAGCTCAGCACATCTATTTTGTCGTTCTTGAACTCATTTTGAAACATTCTCGCCATTTCGTGATCAAGCTGAGCAGTGTGCTCCTCAACCCTCATCTTTGGAATCATATCAGATTTGTAAAGCTGCCTATAATGATTGTCATCCAAGGTTTCTTCATTAAGCTTTATAAGCTCACCATTGCAGCGAGGCGTACTACATATTCCGAAAATGTTTTCTGTATGAATTCTGCTGCATTTATCGCATATAAATACATCATTCATTTTGTCCGTAAGGAAGACCCTGTACCAATTCGGATTCAGTCTGCGCGCGCCATCAATAGGATAAAGTATTCTATCATCTAGGTTCGAGTTTTCATCATATTCGCTGATACTGTCCCAGATCTGCCCAAGACATTGCACAGCAAGATCCAGAGCTTCTTTTTCACATATCCCTTTTCTCATCAGAATCTTACTTAGATATTTTGCCCTTCCTCCTCTTCTTCCATTCCAACAGCGCATATATCGATTGCCAAGAATCTCTCCTGTTTTTACTTGAAATTGAGTGCCTTTTATAGACAGATCTGAAAAATTAATAAAGAAATCTGGTAAAGAATTAATTTCGATCGCCTTATCGGCTCGCAGCATATCCAATAAATGCGCAATTAGATCTCTTGCCTGGCCCTTGCTAAGATACCATGGAGGATCAAGCAGCGATTCCGGAACTTCAAGCTCTTCTGGCAGCACCAGCTTCCATTTGATTAATCCAACTCCTTCCAGAGATATGCGCTTTTCATTTGTCAGGAGCTCTCTATAAAATGCAATTTGTATTTTCTTTTTTATAGTTGATTCATCATCAGATAGCTGGTCTTGAAAATAGTTCTTTGATCTTTTGTAAGCCAAGTCAAAAAGAGATACCAGACTCAAGCCATCAGATGGATACTTTCCAATCCCATATAAAATTTTATACATTGCGTTTCTTCTTGCTATTTCTTTGTAGGAATCCTCAAGATACCATGCAAAAAAGGCCGCTTCTTGCCTATTGTCCGCAAAGGCAAGGATTTTCTTCTTCCCTTCGGGAAGAAGCTGAAACAAGGAAGTTACAATCACTACATTGGGTCCATCGGTACCATAAATAATTGACCTCACTGGATCCCTATTGCCTCCTGTAAATCCACACAAGCCGCATCTGCTTATTTGTTTGTTTCCATCTTCATTTGAACTTTCCTCTCTTACTACAGTAATGCTATTATTGTGGCAGCATTGAAGACCACCCCTTTTTTTCTCTTGCACGATCGCACCGCAGATAAGACAAAGAGAATACTTTTTCAAAGCAAGCCTATTCTCTAATTCATCTTCTTCTTCATATAAGTTAGAGTCATCAAGCGGACGAAAATACGATATTTCGAATTCAGCTTGGCTTGGGTCCTTTACTGCTTCCACTAATTTCCCGTTTTTTATCTTTCCTATAATGTAATGTTGGCCGCACTCTCTGCATAATGCAACCTCAAAAACTGCAGCATTCTGATCCATTATTCTCCTGTCAAGGAAAATGCGCTTTCTTGGGTAATAGGAAATAAAAGCTCCTTCTAGAGATCTTAGGAAAAAATGATACCTTGCTGATAAAAGCACATTCCCAGATTTAGGATCCTTTGCTTTGATAAGGAGTTGTATAAGCAAGTCTGTAAGGGTCATCCTTTCTACAGCTGGTCTTTCTGGAAAAAGCTTTTCTCCTAACTCATCAATAGATTTTGCTGATTTGTCTAGCATCGCCAATAATGAGTATGTCTTTTTATCATGCTTAAGAATCGCTCCGACAATCCTCGGAATGTCTGCAGACTCAGGTTTTTCCCCTTCAATTTGTATATATAGTTCGTAGGCTTTCTCGACAGATTCTTGATCATTTTCAAGTAAGACTCTTTTCAATAATTGGTAATCATCAGACTTAAGCTCATAGTCTGACATAACTCTTTCGTTTCTTTCTGTGATAATTATATTTTCATCGGAAAAAGGTTCTCCAAATAATTCAGAGACGAATCGTGATATATTAGAATTTGATTCAACAGGATCACTTAAGGTTGCACTTGTAGCAATGCATTGGAACCGATTTTTACAGCCTCCATCTTTTAATCTCTGTTTTAGGCGGCGCATGAGCATAGCCATCTCGGCTCCACGAGAGCCACTATATTGATGAACTTCATCAAGGACTATAAATTTAAAGCAACTAGAAGCTCCATTATCAAATAGTTGGCTATCATGTGGACGCAAGAGGATGTACTCTAGCATCGAGTAGTTAGTAAGAAGAATATGGGGAGGAGAACTCCTCATTTCAGATCTCAACACTAACTCTCCAGGAAGTCTGCAATCTAAATGATACCTCGCGTTTCTTTTAGAATCATTTGCATCATCGGGTGTTTCTCCAATGAATTGCCCGAAGGTGAACCGAAACTGCGACTTCATTTTATTCAGAATCCCTCCTATATCGCCAAGGCGATCTCTTTGATCATTTGCCAGGGCATTCATCGGATATAGAATAATAGCTCTTATACCTTCCTTCAGATTTCCGCTTAAGAATTCTTGATATAGATGAAAAAGAATTGGATAAAGAAATGCTTCGGTTTTTCCACTTCCAGTTCCTGTAGCTACTACGTAATTTTCATTTGAAAGTGCTAGATGAAATGCCTTTTCCTGGTGACTGTAAAGCGGTCTGTCGCCATATAAAGCCGAAAGAAATCCTTCATCAATGTCCTTAAATCCGAGTTTCTCAAATAGATTTCTAGGCGTCTCACCGCGAGCGAATGCAGGTATTGCTTCAATAAATGGTCCATTGTAAAGGCACCCTTCTTCAAGACTTTCTTCAAATGATTTTTTAAGCTCCGGATCCCGGAAATAGAATGTCGTCTTAAGATAGTTTCGGTATTTTTCTTCTACAATGTGCGCTGCGTTTAAAAAATTCACTCCATTCCTCCATATTTATCCCAATTTATACATTTTCTTCTTGCCATGTTTTTTCATAATATGATTCATAAATTCATTTTCATCATCGATGATTTCATTGCATTGTTTGCACTTACGATGAAGCTCAAGATTCTCTATTACATGTTGCTTGATTTCTTCTGGGTTAGTTATAGATCTAAAGCACTTCTTAGAAGGCTCTAATGAATCGTGATTTACCATTGGACAGGATTTTTCTATATGGTGGCACATTTCTGTTGTCTCATGCTGTTCTATTGTTTCGGCAATATAATATCCGCAATAGATGCATTGAATTATTCTAGCCGGAAGATCGGGCTGTAACGCTCTTAATTCTTCATATGTTAGGCTTTCAAAATCATCACAAATATGATTATTGCTATAATGCTGTTTCATTTCTATTTCTTCGGTTGATGAAAAACCACAAATTGAGCATATAAGAAGCACTGTTATCTTACAGAATGTTACCGATGTATATCTCTGCTTTTCCTTCACCCATAGTTTAAGATCGTGAACTCCCGGTATTGAAAGATACGGATGGTCACTAAAATCCCTCATATTTATTTCGATTGAGTTCTCAGATTTTTTCCTTTTATATACTTTTTTATTTTTTGCATCGAAACCTATGAAAATATCAATATCATAAAGCATCTCTGGAATATAAATAATTATTGATGTTTCCGAAGAAGCTGAACAATCACGTCTAGCTAGATTTATAGCTCGATCTTGCCATATTATGTTCAATTCGTTATTTTGATGTATTGTCCACCATAATCTTGGTATGTAAAGAGGTAATTTGAACGAATAGCCATCTATTTCAATTTTGAAATTTAGTTCTTCTATGCCACAACGAGGTTTTAGCTTAAAGACGATGGTTTTCTCAGTGCGTTCAATAATTGAGATATTTTCTAGATTATTATCATTAGCTATATTGTAGTTTGAATCATGGCAAAAACTTATAGTAACTGATCTATGCCCATCTACTGTCGGTAAAATATCTTCATTATCAATCTTTATTTCGAAATATTCTGCAAGGAAATAAAAAGCAAAGCTCTCTATGAGTATGTCTTCATGGTCGTATATCCGCACATAATATCTTCCAGAAGGAGGTTTCTTAGAAGCACTTTCTTTTCCCTCATTAAAAATATCTTGTAGGCTTAGGCAATACAGAGAATCGCAATCCCGACTATATTTTTTACTATATCTCTTTCTATCGAATTTAGATCCTTCGTTCATCCCAAATACTAGAGTGCCAACAAGCGTTGCCATATTAGCGACAGACTTATTCCTGTAGCAAATTTTAGGAAAAGAATCCACGAAATATTCAACTCCCGTCTTTCTTGAATATGTTAGTCTGTTTCCCTCAAGCACAAATCTACCTTTTTTTCTCGAATTGATATTTATTACTCTTCCTTCAGGATTAGAGAATGAAATAGAATTACTGTCCTCGTCATCCAAGTAGAAATAGTATGCAATAATATGAGGAATTGTTGTTTGTTCAGGTGAAATTGCTGCGCATCCAGCAAGCGGCTTACTCCAGTTGTCTGGAATCAAGCAAAGGTATTCACCTTTTGACGCCGATGTTGTGTGTATTGCTTTGTTTTTCGATTCAATTCTGAATAGCATTGGGAATGAAGGCATAGTCAAGTTCTTTGACTTTTCAATACCATTGCTTTCCAATATTATGCAAATATTCGAGTAAGCATTTGCTAGTGTATAGCATGCATCGGATTCATCCGACACTTCAAGCTCAGTAGTATTCTGCATTACTGAGATTATGCAGTTTTGCCCTTCCAGAATTTCAAGCTCAACTTCAAGCTTCCAGCCAATAGATTTTTTTATACATATAAGGCTGATTAAGCAACCATTTTCATTGCATTTTGCGCATTCAGTTTTTTCTATATAAGCAGGAGCATTGCTTTCTGTGCCAACATACTTCCCGCCGCGATGCTCTGGCTCAACTTTCTTTCTTTTTTCTTGTGCTTCATATATAAGCTGGGTATCTTTTTCACCAGGAAGGTTATTGTAGTCCTCTATTTTATGAGATGGCTCTTTAATCTCTGAATCATCTGTTGAAGGCATTTCATTTTGCCCTAAGGGAAATCCATTTGAAAGCTTTTCTGATAATTCAAGATTTATTGCATTCTCTGCATTGGTAGTTTTAGATAATGAACCCCAATTCATTGGTGTAGACAGTTCATCTATACCTAGCTGCATAGTTTCGTTTCTATCATCTTTCTTCGTTTCGTTTTCAATCCTTGCTTTTTTTGTATCTTTTTCTTTTTTCTTGAACATTAGGGAAATCAAAGCGGCAAGTCCAACAAGTCCAATAAGGAATATGGCTATGCTCAGAAACAATTTAACCTGATATATCATTATCTAAACCTCACATGAGCAGGATTTTTAGATAACTTCCCTTCATTCTCCAAATTATTATTATTTATATCGTTTCATTCCCAGAAAATTATCTCATGACGATACTCATTCCGCAACATACCAATCTGATAAAAGAAATTGTATTAGATAAGAATGAATCTCAACTTCAAATTTCAAGCGATGTGTCTAATAGTTTACTAACAAATAAGTTAGTTTTCATTATTGATTCATTCTTGGCTATTCATTTATGTTAAATTCTGAAGCTTTTAATAATCCTTCTTAATGAGCAAATTTCCAATATGCTAATGTCAAGGCAATTTTACATTCTTCGGTAAGATGTTTTTTATACGCCTCGGTATGTAATATTTTACATTACTTCAGTAAGTACTTTTTTATGTGCTAAGGAATAGCGGAATCGATATTTCTTTATTCGATAAGAGTATCTGCCCAAAGTGCTTCCAGGAACACCTTGACTGGAAGAATCTCGATACCTTCCGATAGGCGCGGCTCCGGAGCCTGACAGACCAGAATGCGATGTTTGAAGGTGGCTTCATCCGCAATGGCGATAAGCCCTTTGAGATGACGGTACTGCGGTAATTCAGCCGCTTTGACTTCTATGGCGATTTCGTCTCCAACAATGAAATCAACTTCTTTTTTGTCTTGGGTTCTCCAGAAGGTCAGCGGCCTGTCATCGCGATGGTAATCGAGCCACGCGCGAAGTTCTTCATAGAAGTTCTTCATAGATGAAATGCTCGAACGCATTACCGTATTCGTCGGTGCCCGGAGCGATCGATCGAATTCCCGCAAGCGCATTCCTCACTCCGATATCGAAGAAATAGCACTTCCCGGTAGGGGCTGGTTTACGCTTCTTACCGCCCTTCCATGGTTCTAGCATTTCGCCAATGAGTGTATCGCTGAGGACCGAGAAATATTCGCGCACCGTGCGTGCTGGAACTGCGGCATCCGAACTCCAGGCTTCAAAATTGACTTGCTTTCCGGAATAGAGTGCTGCGCTGTGCAAGGACCTTGAAAAAGCGTCGAGCCTTAGCGCTGCGCCTTCTGCGGCTATTTCTTCTTTAAGATAGGTTCCCGAATATGCTTTGAGGTCTTGCCATGGCTCATCGGAATCGTAGATGGCGGGGAGGCTCCCATAGGTGAGTATGCGCTCTACGTCATAGTCGCCAATCTCGGAAGAAACCAAAGGGTGAAGCCGGAGCACTCGTGCCCTACCGCCA
>DMNL01000176.1 GCA_003452735.1 Spirochaetaceae bacterium | reverse complement strand
TCTGTAAGTCTATCATCGTCGAGATCACTCGTTCGCTGGCCATTCACAATGACAGTGCCTGAAGTCGGCTTATCGACACAGCCTATCAAATTGAGAATCGTGGTTTTTCCAGAACCCGAAGGCCCCGCAATACTCACAAAATCACCGGCGCGTATTTCAAGCGATATATCTCTAATCGCTTCGACCTCGACAGTATCCAAATAATAGACCTTTTGAACCGCATCCAATTTTATGATGGTGTCTGACATGGCACTTCCTTCTTGGAATTTCTGGTAAATCCTAATGTTTAGAAACAATTGTTTCCATAAGAATGAGCTGAAAAAGAAATGAATAATTATAACAACAATTACAATCTGACTGGGTATACCTTAAATCAGGTTATTTCTATCCTTTTCTTATTTGGCATTGCGCTAGATATTTACCTAGGCTAAAATAGCAAGCATGGCAAAGCGCTACCTCGTCTGCATCACCGGCGCTTCTGGCGCAATCTATTCCATACGATTACTCTCCGCGCTTGCTGCAAGCGGTGCCATGCTCCATGTAGTGACGAGCAGGTGGGGCGCACGAGTCCTTCTCGAAGAGACAGGCCGCCCACTAGGCTATTGGCTTGGAAGACTACAGGCTAAAGGAGGACCAGGAGGTGGACCTGCTCTAATTGCTGTGCATGAGAACAATGATTTATTGGCTCCCATTTCATCGGGTGAATTCCGCCTTAATGGCACAGTTATTGCACCTTGTTCCATGGGGACGCTAGGTGCCATAGCAAGCGGAAACTGCTCCAATCTTATCCATAGGGCGGGAGCTGTCGCTCTAAAAGAAGGTTGGCCTTTTATTGTTGTGCCTAGAGAGACGCCACTTTCTCTTGTATCGCTCCGCGCGATGGCCCAACTCAAGGAAGCTGGAGCTGTGATTCTTCCAGCTTCTCCCAGCTTCCATAATAAGCCCGTCGATATCCAATCGCTTGTCGATACTGTCATATACCGAATACTTGATCATCTTGATATAGTCGACCAAACTATGACAAGAGAAAATCAAGACAAACCATGATTTCTGTGTCAATCTTGGAAAAGTAATCGCCTAAAATCCTTAATGTTTGCCCATCAAGATTGATACTATTTCGATTGCCCTTCTGTTTGTTCTTCGGCCGGGAGCGCTCTAACCTTTTTTTCGTTGAAACCGATCCATACGGTTTCTCCTTCGGATGGAATTACCTTACCTAAAGGATCTTCGATTTCTATAAGCAGTTCACCAGTCTCTGTCTTTACGTAGATTTCTACATTCGACCCTAAATAGACCTTTGCAAAGACCTTCCCTGAGGCAACGGCCTCTTCTTGGCTGACAATGCGCAGCGATTCGGGCCTTGCCATAAGCTCCACCTCATCCCCTGCTTTGAGCCCTCTTACGGCAGAACCAGCATGTACCTTTTTTTGCCCTAGTCTACATATAGCTCTCCCATCTGGTTCAAAGTCCTCTAGCTGAGCATGGAAAAAAGCAACCTTGCCCACAAAACCCGCAACGAATACGGAATCGGGCTCTACATATATACCGCTTGGAGTTCCTATCTGCTGAATCTTGCCATCGCGCATCACGATTATTCTATCAGAAAGACTCATAGCCTCTATACGGTCGTGCGTTACATAGATAGCCGTAATTCCAAGAGATTTCTGGATACGGCGTATTTCGACTCTCATCTGCTCGCGCAAAAGAGCATCGAGATTCGATAGAGGCTCATCGAGCAGAAGCACCTGTGGCTCCACCACAAGCGATCTCGCCAGTGCAACTCGCTGTTGTTGACCACCAGAAAGCCTACCAGGAGCTCTGTGCATGAGTTCAGAAAGCCCTACGAGATCCAGGATATCCGTGACTCGCTTTTCTATTTCATCTTTGGCTAGCTTTCGTATTTTGAGCCCATATGCAACATTGTCGAACACATCCATATGAGGAAAGAGGCCATAGGATTGAAAAACGGTAGCCGTCTGCCTACCATTTGGCGGCAAAAAAGTCACATCTGTATCCCCGATGATGATCTTGCCCTTGGTTGGCAATTCAAAGCCTCCGATCATCCGAAGCGTGGTAGTCTTGCCACATCCGGAAGGCCCCAATAAGGTCACCAGCTCACCTGGCTTTACCTCGAAGTCAGCGTCTTCAACAGCATGCACTTCGCCTTTACCTTTCGGGTCTTTGAATATCTTAGTCACATGAGAAAGTGTCACGGGCACGGATTTTGCTGTCATATTCTACCCTTTCCTATAAAATGAACCCTGCTCTGCAGTCGAACGACTCCGATCGCTATCCATCACTGGGTCGTTATCGTTTTTTCGAGGTACTCGCTCTGTCGAACCAAGAGTCTCATAAGTCCAAAGACAGCCAGCACTATTATGATCAATGTCGTAGCAAGGACACTAGCGAGCCCAAAGCGTAAATTCTCCGAAAAATTGTATATCTGTATAGTGATATGGTACCATTTCGCGCTAATGAGGAATATGATCGCTGAAACAGCCGTCATCGAGCGAACAAAAGTATAGGACATACTCGAAATAAATGCCGGCCTTATCAGCGGCAAAATAATAGTACGGAATATCGTTGCTTGATCGGCTCCGAGGTCAGCCGCAGCTTCTTCTATCGAAGGATCGATCTGCCTTAGCGCGGCAATACCGCCCTCCACGCCTACCGGCAGCTCTCTCACTACATAATTTATTACCAATATCGCTCCTGTTCCGACTAGAAGCAAAGGAGGCTTGTTGAATGCCAGAATAAAGCTTATTCCTATGAGAGTACCAGGAATGGCAAAAGGCGCCATGATGAGAGATTCTAGGATTCGTTTCCCTGGAAAATTCTTTCGCACGAGTATGAAAGCCGCCACCATCGCAAGAATTCCCGCGATAGGAGTGGCAATTCCAGCCAGTGTGATTGTTGAAACAAGAGATTGCTTTCCTCTTGTCAAAGCCTCGCCGATATTAGCAAGAGTAAAGGAATAATCGATACCCCAATTCTTGACAAAGCAACCAGCCACTATCGTACCGTACAAACCGACAATAAAGGCGCTTACCAAAATTACAAAGCCTGTCAACGCCTTCCTTACTCCAGAAGATGCGAGGTCAGAGAGCCTCGTAGAAGGCTTGCCGGTAACAACCACAAAAGACTTGCGATTCACCCAGCGGCGCTGCGCCAGAAATGCCGTCAAAGTAGGCAAGAGCAAAAGTAGGGACAGAGCCGCACCATTATTCAGCCTATTCATGCCTATCGCTTCGATGTATGACTCTACCGATAGCACTCGATAGGAACCAGATAGAAGAAGGGGATTTGCAAAATCTGCAAGCGAATTGGTGAATACAAGTAGCCAGCTCGAAAGAAGACCAGGCGCAGCAAGTGGCAATGTAACGTGCCTGAATGTGTACCATCTAGAAGCATTGAGATCGAGCGAAGCATCCTCCAACGTGGAGTCAATCGCCTCTAATACGCCCTGCATAGTCATGAATGCTATAGGAAACATGCTGATTGTCTGCGCTAAGGCCAACCCCCACAAACCATATATATTGATATTTTGAAGGCCGAGCCATTGCTTGGTTACGATACCATTCTTGCCAAACAAGAGGATAATCGACAGCGTCAAGGAGAATGGTGGTGATATTACGGGCATGGTCGCAAGAGTAGTTACCAGTTTTTTGCCTTTCATACTGGTGCGCGCCACCGCAAAAGCATATACAAAGCCTATGAAAGTCGAAATCGTTGCGGTTACAATGCCAAGCTGGATAGAACCCCAGAGCGCTTGCAAATACTGACGATTTGAAAGAATGGTCTTCCATACATTGAAAGAAAATTTGCCATCTTTTATTAAGGTAAGGCGCACGGCCTCTAAGAGTGGATATGCAACGAATGCAAGCACTATTGCAGCCAAAACTACTATTGCGTAACCGCTGATTGGATCGCGCGAGAATGTCGCAATGCCAAAGCCAACGCCGAATAAAACAAAGGCAATCAAGGCAAGAGCATCTACAAGCCTAGAAAAAGACACATAGCCAGTAGAATTTATGGCTGCAAGAAGAGTAGCCCGAGCTTCGCTATTCTCCGCATCGGGTATAGGAGCAACCATAAGCATGTAGGGGACACCCTTAAAATGGACGATTTTCGGCCATTTGTATATTTCAAGGTAAGAAACCGATTCCGTAGCATAACTTGCGGCTTCCGCATATTCCGGAAGCTGCCATAGGTCTAAGAGCGCTTCATCTCCGCCAATTAATTCGCTTCCCTCCTCGCCAGGAACTCCCTTTATCGCAAAGAAGCGATTGTCCGGATAGATGTCACTAAGCTCTATTATCCAATCAGAGAGAGCTTCATCGTTCGAAGGCGCAAAAGAAGTTATTCCCTTTACAAGTGCTTTCGTCTCTTTCAGCGTGTTCTTTTCGAAAGTATTTTGAATCGTAGAGAAAATCCAATATTCTCCTATGGCGAAGATAAGGCAGACCACAGAAATCATTATAATTTTTTTCTTGGTAAACACTTGGAGATCCTCTTTTCTTCCTGACTATCAGAACCAAGAATACCAAGAACCGGACCTCTGGGGAACATACCATTCCTCAGGGTCCGGCTCATTTTCTTATATTCCGGCTTGCGATCTCACACAGAAATAAAAATCAGCGTTTGGAACCGATCTCCTTGACCCATCGCTCGAGAAGCCGATCTTTATTAGCTGCATCCCATACCACATCTTGATTTACGGTCTTGATCTCGCTGAGACTGAAGGCTTGAGGATTTTTCTTGGCGATCTTCGATACGGGAATAACATACCACGATGCGATAATCTCCTGCGCCTTTGGAGAAAGCACCCAATCGTAAAGCTTCTTGGCATTTACCGGGTCAGGGCCGCCTTTTACTATGGACATCGAGGCAATCTCATATCCGGTGCCTTCCGAGGGGAAGGTGATCGTGACATCCGCACCCTCGACCTTGAGTTTGACATTGTCGTGTGCATATCCGATTGCCACAGGGATTTCTCCTATAGCCACACTCTTGCCGGGCGCGGCGCCTGATTTGGTATATTGGTCGATGTTCTTGTCGAGCTTATTCAGATAATCGAATACCTTCTCTTCATCGCCGCCGAATATATAGCGCAAGGTAGTTATAACATTGTAGGCCGTACCAGAGGTCGTTGGATTTGCAACGCGTATCTTGCCCTTGTATTCGGGTTTCAATAGATCGGCCCAGGATGTGGGAGGCTTAATTCCTTGTTCTTTCGCAACTTTATTGTTGGTCACGAAACAGATAGGTCCTATATAGAGCCCTACCCAATAGTTCTCCGGGTCGCGAAACTGCAGAGGAGTATTCTCGAGCATCTTGGATTTATAAGGTGCCGTCAGACCTTTGAGTTTGGCGCTAATGTGATTGAGCCCTACTCCTCCCACCCATATTGAAGCCTGAGGATTTGCTTTCTCTGCCTCGAGCCTGGCTTCTACTTCACCGCCTGAAAGCCTCTGCCAATTGAGTATTATTCCAGTTTCTTTCTGATACTCATCAAATAGCGCTTTAGCGAGAGGCTCATCCAGTGTTGTATACACGCCGAGTTTCTGCTGCCCAAATGCCACAGTCAGACTGAGAATTAGCACAAGCCCTGCGATAATTAGACGTTTCATGGAAACCTCCTAAAAGAACTTTACGAATATAGTGTATGCCATGACTTAGATTTCCGCAAGGCGAAATATTATAGTAGATAAGATTTGACCAACAGCTCAGATACCTAAGAAGGCAAATTGTATCATTATTATACAGTCCTTCTGTCTCATATCAATACAAATGTATCATTCGGAAATAGAAATCCAAGGGCTAATCTTATAGCTATGTCTCATTGAAACCCATATAAGAGCTCTTGATATTCATTTCCAGTCGTATTGCTGTTCAGGTATAATTGACATTTTATTATTGCATAATGATTTATTATTTTGATGGTAATTTATATGATTTTGGCACGCTTCTTGCTCATATTATAGATGAGCGCCGAAAAGGGCTCCAGACAGGCTATAGAATCCTGTGTGGATCTAAACCTGCTGATCCTAAATAATAGGAGGGTAACTATGAACAATCTAGTTTTGTATGACAAAAGCCCATTTGATCTTATCGAGAGCTTTTTTAACAACGAAGATTGGCTAACGCAGAGCTTCCGCACTCCAGCTATCGACGTATACGAAGAAGGCGATAAATACACCATCGAAGCCGATCTTCCCGGCTTAACCGAAAAAGATATAAAGTTGGAAGTTCGCAATGGCCAGCTTATGCTTGCCACCGCCAAACGAGAGAAGAGCGAAGAGAAATCCAAGAAAGGTCGGTGGATCCGCAGGGAGCGGAGAGAATATCAGTTCCAGCGCAGCTTTACTCTGCCCGAAGAGGTAGATCCTGAAAAGATCGAGGCTCACTTCAAGAATGGTGTGCTGGAAGTCGTCCTTCCAAAGAAACCTGAAGCTGCTCCCAAGAGTATTGAGGTAAAAATCAACTAAACTGAACTTCTTTGCTTCGGCTTCTTAGATGTGCTTCTTAATCTTCCTTATAAAAGCCGGGCTTTAGGCCCGGTTTTTTTATAGCACGGCTTTCAGTTCTCAGCCTTATTGTGTTATCATGCTGAACGAATTCTAGATTTACATAACCGGCTTTGCTGGCAAAGGAGATATTATGGCGGATAGATCCAATCGCCTTCCTCAAAATGCAAAAGGTAAATGGTATGTCGATGCATCCTGCATTGGCTGTGGCTTATGCTCTGTTACAGCTCCAGACATCTTCACCCTAGGCGACGATGGACAAGCTTACGTCACTCGTCAGCCTCAAACAAAAGAGGAGAACGAGCTAGCGATAGAAGCCATGAACGATTGCTCTGCTCAGTCGATCGGAGATGACGGCGAGTAAGCTCTCCAGTCATCACTAGCTCTTGAGAGCCTCGGGATTCAATCCTTTCAACTCAGGCAAGACAAAGAGTCCGTCTTTTCGGATCAGCCTACCGTCGATCCATACTTCTCCGCCGCCCGAGGCTTTATCTTGCAGAAGAACTATGTCCCAGTGCAGCGCCGAGCGATTGCCATTGAAACAATCATCGTATGAGTTTCCAGGCGTGATATGTAAAGAGCCTGCTATTTTTTCATCGAAGAGCGTTTCCAAGATTGGGCGAGTTATATAAGGATTGATACCAAAAGAAAACTCACCAAGATAGCGAGCTCCATCATCGATATCAAGTATTTTATTTATCCGCTCAGTATCGTTAGCGCGAGCTTGGACGATCTTGCCGTCTTTGAATTCGAAAACAATATTCTCGAATTTAAAACCATCCTTCTCGTTTGGAGTATTGTAGCTCAATATCCCATTTACCGAATCGCGCACCGGAGCTGTATAGACTTCTCCGTCTGGAATGTTCATGGTTCCATCGCATTTGATAGCAGGAAGACCTCTTATCGAGAACTCGAGATCGGTCTCAGGTCCTATAATTTTTACTCTGTCGCTTTTCTGAAGAAGTTCCACAAGCGGATCCATGGCGCGAGACATTTTTTCGTAGTCCATTGTACATACATCGAAATAGAATTTTTCAAATGCATCTTCGCTCATCCCCGCATTTTGCGCCATGGCGGCGCTAGGATAGCGGAGCACAACCCAGCGGGTATGCGGTATTCGACGATCGATGTGGACTTTCTTCCAGACATGACTATTGTAGAGCTCGATTTTGCTCGCCGGTAAGTCTTGCCATGCAAATGAATTCCGAACGCTAGTAAAACCGATATATACATCCATCTTGTCCATGCGAGCGCTTTCGAATTCTGCCTGCAGATCGAACTGTTCCTCCGGTGCATCCATAAAGAGTGTCCTTTCGATCCGTCTGTCTCTCAAAGAAATGAAAGCAAGTCCTCCTATAGCATGCACTTCTTCTATGAGAAGGCGCACGAAGTCCGATTCAAGGTTCGAGTTTTCGATGAGCACTCTATCGCCAGCATGCACTTTAGTAGAATAATTAACCAAGAGCTGCGCCAGTTTTCTAAGTCTTTGATCTTCCATTTATGTTCCCTTTCTGAATAATCTTGATCTTGATAAGCATCTATATAATCTCTCTTGAATAGCACCCTATATAATAACGTATATCGAAAAACTCTGAAAAGGTATGCATCTTTTTTAATAGTACACATATATAGAATAAAAAACCATTGACGCCGTCAAGAAACTGTAGTTAAAATAAAATATCCGTTTTCTCATAGGAGGACTGCATGACAACTCTCATTGCCTTGCTTGCCCTCGCGATATACCTGATATTCTATTTCGCATATGGTCGGGTAATCCGAGACAAGCTACTCAAGAGCAAAGAAGCGCCAGAAGCTCCATCCAAAAGGCTTCAAGATGGAGTCGACTATGTGCCCACCAACAAGTATGTCCTGTTTGGTCACCACTTTGCTTCGATTGCAGGCGCAGGCCCGATTACAGGGCCGGCAATGGCAGTGGCTTGGGGATGGCTGCCAGGACTATTGTGGATTTGGCTCGGCAACATACTATTGGGCGCAATCCACGATTATCTTGCGCTGACGGCATCTGTCAGGTATGATGGCCGCTCGGTGCAATTCGTTGCCCAAGACCTTATGGGCAAAAAGGCAGGCACAACCTTTGGCTGGTTTACGCTCTTCCTCTGCGTGCTGGTTGTGGCAGCCTTTGGCGATATTGTAGCAGGCCAGTTCGCTGCGGATGGACGAGTCTTCTTTTCATTCGTGTTTTTCTGCGTAGCCGCGGTTATCGCGGGCTTTGCCATGTATCGCTCGAAGCTTGGCCTAGGCTGGGGTTCCTTGATAGGCTTGGTGCTGATAATCCTAGCCTTCTGGTTTGGCGACATGCTCCCCGTCAAGATGAGCAAGGAAATATATTTCCTTATCATCTTCGTGTACATCGTGTTAGCTTCGACTTTGCCGGTTAACCTGCTCTTGCAGCCGCGCGATTACCTCTCTTCTTTCTTCCTGTATTTCGGGCTGCTTGTAGGAGGTATTTCAGCGCTCATAAGTGCAAAGCCCCTTGATTCGATCCCGGCCTTTACCACCTTTAGCGCCAAGCTAATTGGACCTGCGGGCGCTCTTCAGCCTTCGCCTTTCTGGCCTACTGTTCCTCTCATAATAGCCTGCGGCGCGCTTTCAGGTTTCCACTCTCTTGTGGCATCTGGCACGAGCGCTAAGCAGCTCAAAGAAGAGAAGGATGGGCTTTTTGTGGGATATGGTGCAATGCTGGTCGAAGGATTCCTTGCTACTCTTGTCATCATATCTATCGCCTCGTTTGGAGCCGCCGCCCTTGGAGATAAGCTCATGGCCACTCCTGCGCTTGGCCGCTTTGTAAATTCCTTTGCAATGATGGTCAGCACAAATCTGCCCTTCTTACCTATGAGTTTCATGACACTCTTTACGGCAGTATGGGTATCTACCTTTGCCCTGACGACCCTCGATACGACGAATAGGCTTGGCCGCTACATTGTCCAGGAAATGGCAGAGCCTCTCAAAGAAAAGAATCCAAGTAGCTATAAATTCTTCTCGAACAAGTGGGTTGCATCGATTCTCATCGCCTTTTTGGGGATTTTCCTTGCGTGGTCTGGCGGTTATAGCACGATGTGGCCTGCCTTCTCCGGAGCCAATCAGCTCCTGGCCTCGGTTGTCATGCTCACCATGGCAATCTGGGTAAAGAAGAAGCTCAACCCCAAATATGTCATGTCGGTATTGATTCCGGCTGCTTTTCTATGGATAACTGTCACGGTGGCGCTCATATGGTATGAGATCGTCATTGTGCCCGTATTCTTCGCAGATGCTTCAAAGACGATGAACATAGTCACCGGAATTATCGTAGGCATCATCAACCTCTTCATGCTCATACTCAATTTTATAATGATCAACTCGTTCCTAAAGAACTATAAGCTGAAGCCAGAGACAGCCTGATAAATGGCA
The DNA here is from genome assembly GCA_003452735.1 of Spirochaetaceae bacterium. Taxonomy (GTDB): domain Bacteria; phylum Spirochaetota; class Spirochaetia; order Treponematales; family Rectinemataceae; genus Rectinema. The sequence continues at coordinate 3,174 of DMNL01000176.1, read as the reverse complement.
ATTTCTGCCTGTCTTAGATCCGTTGGATTAAAAGGACAGGCGGATGGCGACAAAACAAAGAGCCGGAAGGCATGTGCTTTCCGGCTCTTTTATTATATAGTGGATAAATTTGTTCTGCGGAGATGAAACACAGAAACTAGAAGCTTGCCAATCTTGCTCTAAGCGCGCTATAGTTAGGTAATTTAGATTAAGCCTAAAATAAGTTGTCTATATATGAATCCTAAGGAAACAAAAATGCCCAAGCGCTTTGGACACATAATCAAAGATGTGTTCAATACCTTTGCTCAGGTAAATAGAGAAAAAGCAACTGGGATGCTCGATTTCGAGCTCAAGGAGCTTGAAAATATCTTTGCGCTTCTTATACTTGGAGGCTTTGTGGGCTTGCCTTCGCCGCCATCGCCTATTGCCGTGGAATTATTGCCATACATGGAAAGAGAGCTAATCATACTTCTGTCCAGGTCGGATCTTTCTCAGGATCCTCTTGGTGTATTGGCCAGTATGCTCGAAATAGACTAAGGAGTTTTTGTGCGCGATACTGTATTCTTCCTTGGGAAGGGAGGCGTAGGCAAAACGACACTCTCCAGTGCCTTTGCCCTAGCCTTGGCAAGAAGGGGCAGTAGAGTTCTTGTAGTATCGCTCGATCCTGCGCATAACCTTGGAGATGCTCTACAATTAAAACTCAATGGAGAGCCAAAAAAAGTAGAACCAATGCTCGATGCGCTCGAAGTCGACCTAGCGTATTGGGTGGATAGATATCTCGAAGAGAGCAAAGAAGAGCTCAAGGCTAACTATTCCTACAATACAGCCTTAAACCTTGATTCTTTCTTCAGTATCTTAAAGTACTCACCAGGTACAGAAGAATATGCAGTATTGTGGGCAATCGAAGATATTCGCCGCAGACTAGCACCTAAATACGATTTCGTGGTGTTCGATACGCCGCCAACGGCTCTTACTCTTCGCTTTCTTTCTATGCCTGCTATTTCAGGCCTTTGGGTGGCAGAGCTTACAAAGCTTCGTGAGCGGATTCTCCGCGACCGCCAGACGATTGTTCGCTTGAACCCTCAGTCGCCAGTCGCAGAGAGCTGTGTGGACAAAGAAGATGATAAGGTCTATGGAAAGCTCAAAAACATACGAACCAGACTCACATCGCTAGAGACCTTGTTTGCAAAACAAAGTTTTATGAGCGTCATCGTAAACCCAGATGAGCTTTCGGTATCGGAAGCCATTAGAATCAAAGACGAGTTGTCTCGCCTGGGAATCATGCTCTCCGCTGTTTGTCTTAACAAAAAAGGCCTTTCGCAAGCAGACTGGACGCTTGCCTCTGAATTTAACCAACTGCCCCTATTCGCCTATGATTTTTCGCCAAATGGCATACATACAAGAGAAGACTTGGTTCATATCGGCATAGAACCATTCATAGACTATTTTCTCGGCAAGAGGAAAGTAAAAAATGAATAATTTTTTGTTTTTCGCGATTTTTGCACTTGGCGTTGGGGCGACTATTCAGTATTTCATTGGAGTAAAGAAAAACCGCTGGATGGGAAAGAGCTTGTCAACTCAAGCCGAGGAAATCTTGAAACCAAAGGATACTGATTATGTCAATATTGGCGGAGCGATTGGCTATAATTTTAGTTATAAGTTGAAAGAACCATGGAAAAATGCAAAGGGCACTTTCACGATGTTCCCTCGCCATTCTCTCTTATATATGCCCATTTCGCTCATTGTGGGCAACTGCGATCGCTTTTATATGAATATCTTCACGGATAAAAAATTGGTGGGAGAAGGCCATATCATCGAAAAAGGACATTCTCGCAGGGCCAAAATTGAAGGCCTCGAGGAAATGCATAAAGAGGAAGTAAAGCGCGCTGGAAAGACCTTTGTGCTCTGCTGGCGATCGGCAAATCTAAAAGACAAGCTTCTCCAGACTCTCGATTCCATGCCCGATGCCTCATCGCTTACCCACTTCTGCTGCTACCCAGACAATAAGACATTATTCCTTTACTTGAAACCCAAAAAAGGCCAGATATCAGACAATCTAAGATTCTTTCTGGCACAATGCCCAACCTATTTCCGCCAGGAAAAGCCTAGCGAGCCAAATAAATAGGCTGCTATACTTGAGCTAGGTAGCCTTAAGGAAGCCTTAAAGAGTGGGAAGATTGCGAAAACCCGCACTCGGAATATGGCGCGCCTGCTGGATTGTCATATAAGGTAAAAGCATGCAAAGGGAGTAAAAGGAGACGCCTATGGATCCCGAAATGAAAAAGAAGATCGATGAGACCCTGGCCCAAGTAAAAGAACCACAGTCCGATGAACCTATCGTAAACCTTGGGCTTCTAGAGAAAGTCACCTATAGCGAGAAAGAAAAAACCATGTTAGTCAAACTCGCAATCGGCACCCCTCGGTGGCAATGCCTCGCCTGCTCCGCAATAAATGGAGTCGTAAAGGCAGGCATAGTGCGCAGAGCTCAAGAGGCATTCGAGAAGGCCTTCCCTGAATTGAAGATAATCGTAGAATAACAAAGTAGAACAGCAATCTATAATCTATGACAAAATAAATATTGTAGCCGCCGCTATGCTCGCATATTTATGGGGCAAGCTCTGGCTTTTCACCCTTCTTTCCATATAGAAAGCGCTTGATCTTCTGAGTTGGAGTTTTTTCAAAAGGTTCAGGATGTAATTTTACGCGTTGAATGCGCGAAAAAGCGGCAAGCCTTGAGTTCGCTTCCTTGCGGATGTTCTCCAGAAGGCGTTCGATAGCTTTCTCCGTATCTGTCAAGGCTTGGTTTACGCTGCCTGTAACGGATTTTTCGGCTTGAGCGATAGCTTGTCCAACACGCGAACCCAAATCTCCAACGGCATCGAGATGATCCTGTAGACGTGCTCCAATATTATCTAGTACTTCGCTCTTTAGGCATACTAGCGCCGTGAGCCCGTCTTCCTCTTCCACTACAAGAGATTCTTCTACCTCAGGCATTTGATTGAGTATCGATTCGATCTCTTCGGGATAGATATTTTCGCCCGATGCACCGAGAATCATTGTCTTGAGCCGTCCTCGCACGAAGAGCCGACCTTTATTGTCAATCGACCCTAGGTCTCCTGTGCGGAACCATCCGTCCTCTGTGAAAGCTTCTTTTGTTCGAGCCTCGTCTTTCCAATAGCCTTTGAAGATATTTGG
>DMNL01000039.1:341-3644 GCA_003452735.1 Spirochaetaceae bacterium | reverse complement strand
AGATTTTGCCAATATATTGAAACATGAAGCATACCCATTTGCCAAAGCAATAGACATAGCGCTCGACATCGGGACGCGGTCTATGGGTACGCCTGTAGAGATCGAATATGCACTCAATTTTAGCGATAACAAACAGGAACCAACCCTGTATCTTCTACAACTGAAGCCTCTTATTCATCCTGAAGATCATATTGAAATCGATTTGAGTTCCATTAATAAAGAAGCCTGTTTTCTTCTTTCTCGCAACTGCATGGGCAATGGCAGAGACCTCAACATTCATAACATAGTCTGGGTTGATCCACGGAAGTTTCAACGAGGTGAGACTCTTGAAATCGCAGCGGAAATAGAAGAGCTAGATAGCTTCGCGAGGAAGGAAAATTTCGATTATCTATTGATTGGTCCAGGAAGATGGGGCACTCGGGATAGATGGCTTGGAGTGCCAGTGTCTTTTGATCAGATTTCTCATGCAAGGGTTATAGTTGAAATGGATTTGCCGGGATTTGTGGTTGATAGCTCCCTGGGATCACATTTCTTTCACAATCTTACAACTATGCATATAAAATATATGAAGATAACTCAAGGCTCGGATGAAGATTTTATCGATTTGGAATGGCTCTATTCATTGGAGCCCAGAATAAGAACAAAGCATTGTGTTCTTACAGAGTTGAAAAACCCTCTAGATATGCGCTTTGATGGTCGGAACAGCAAAGGCGCCATTTTCAAGTCTTCCGAGGCAGGCAATTTAGAGCTAACAATAAAGGCTGGCAATTGACCAGCATGAGCATTTCCGGCAATATTCACTTTTATAACGAGGCAGATAAAGATGATTGATCAAAGCGCAGCCCGCACACTGCATCCGCTCGAAGTCAAGCTGATTTTAGCATTCGACGAGGACGAGATAATCGATAGTCAGCGAGTCAAACAAGTTCTCGGATTTAGAGAAGGTCAAGAGCAACAGGCTTTTTCTTGGTTGCTTGCCAAAGGAGTGCTCGAAGAAGCAGAGAGAAAAACCGAAATCTTCTATGAACTCACTCCCCTTGGGCAGGAATGGCATAAAAAGGGTATTCCTGCCAAGAGAATTTTTTCTCTTTTGAAGGATAGGGGTCCGATGAGCCTACCAGAAATAGCTCAATCTCTAGGTCTCGACCAGAAAACTGTTGGTTCAGCTTTTGGTTCACTTTCCAAAGAAGGGGTATGCACAATCGATGAGGCGCGCCGCGCCAAGCTATCAAAAAATGAATTCCCTTTATCTCTCTTGGAGATTGAAATGCTTCTTGCGCTGGCTTCTTCCCAGGGCGGTTCGGTCTCTGAAAACGCTCTCTCCAATTCTCAAAAAACGCTGATGGCGCAAATTGCAAAGAAGCGCGGCGCGCAGGACAGCCCTTTCAGAATAGCCGATAGGATCAGAGTTTTTTATCGTGTCACTCCTATTGCGAAAGAATACCGTAATGCCATAAGCACTTTAGGTATGACAGGAGAGGAATTAGGCGCCATTACTCCAGAGATGCTCGAGAAGGGCACATGGAAACAAGGACATTTCCGACCTTATAATGTTCAGATCCCACCAGCCAGAGTTATACCCGGCCGCCGTAACGCCTATGTTGAATTTCTGGAAAGCGTTAAGGACAAGCTAGTATCGCTAGGATTTGTGGAATTCGATGGAAACCTTGTGGAAACAGAATTCTGGAACTCGGATGCACTTTTCATGCCACAGTTCCATTCGGCGCGCGATATCCACGATGTCTACTACATCGAAGAGCCAACGCATGCAAGGTTCATCGAGGAACCATATCTATCTCATGTAGCAGCGGCGCATGAAAATGGCGGCAATACGGGCAGCCGTGGCTGGCAATATCAATTCGATCGAGATTTTACCAGGCGGCTTATACTTCGAAGCCAGGGGACGGTTTTATCCGCTCGGCAACTGCCAAAAGCTGAGGTTCCTGGCAAATATTTCGGTATCGTGCGATGTTTTCGATATGATCGCGTGGATGCCACCCATCTTTCGGATTTCTATCAAACCGAAGGCATTGTGCTAGGTAAAAATGTGAACCTAAGGACCTTACTTGGATTCCTGGAGATGTTTGCGGTCGAGGTTGCTGGAGCCAAGGAAGTGAAATATGTACCTGGGTATTTTCCTTTCACAGAGCCTTCGATCGAGGTTCATATAAAGCATCCTGTGCTCGGATGGTTTGAATTAGGAGGTTCAGGTATTTTTAGGCCTGAAGTTACAAGCTCTCTCGGTGTCGAAGTGCCAGTGCTAGCTTGGGGTATTGGTATCGATAGAATGGCGCTTATGGCGCTCGGCCTCAACGATCTGCGGGATCTCTTTTGCACTGATTTAGAGAGCGTGAGAATGCGTCGATCCCAGTACAGAATACAATGAGGCCGGAGATAAACCATGCCAAAAATCGAAGTAAACGAAGAGTTCTTTTTTCAGCTTGCAGAGCAAAGCTGGAGCAATAGGGAAGATCTTGAGCGCGACCTAACCATAGCCAAGGCGGAATTGGATGAATGGGATAGCGCTCCTTTGGAAGCCAGCGAACGAACTATCAAAATCGAGCTAAACGACACAAACCGCCCTGATCTGTGGACAACCGCAGGCCTGGCGCGTCAGTTGCGAATATACCGCACAAGGAATTATCCTTCTTATCGCTTCTTTACATCTAAGGAAAAGAATCTCGATGCATCTTATCGCGTAGTTGTCGAAAAGACCGTAAGAGAGGTCCGCCCCTGGATTGCTTGTTTTGTCGCAAAGGGCAAGGCTATCAGTGACGCTCTATTGAGGGATATGATTCAGACTCAGGAAAAACTAGCTTGGAATTATGGCCGAAAACGAAAAGGTGTTTCGATAGGAATCTATCGAATAGGGCTTATCGAATGGCCTGTTAGATATTTTGGGACTAAGCCAGATTCGGTGTCCTTTGTGCCGCTTCAGGAGACCAGATCGATGACCTTGAGCCAGATTCTCAAGGAGCATCCAAAAGGTATCGAGTATGCGTCGATTCTCGAGGGTAAACCCATACATCCTTTGCTTACAGATTCCAGGGGAAGGGTGCTCTCGTATCCGCCAATAATCAATAGTGCCGATATCGGCGCGGTCCAAGTTGGCGATTCCGAAGTCTTCATAGAAGTCACCGGCACCGACTACCCTTCGGTAGCGCTTTCTGCATCCATCATGGCTTGCGATTTCTATGATATTGGCTTCGAAATAGAAAATGTGCGTGTCGATTACGAATACGAAACGCCATTTGGATCCTCTGTTGTTTTCCCCTATTATTTTCAAAAGGGAGTAGAGCTTTC
>DMNL01000039.1:0-226 GCA_003452735.1 Spirochaetaceae bacterium | reverse complement strand
CTTATCGAGGCAAATCGCCTGCTTGGGAGCTCAATCGATGTAGAAGAAGCGCAAGATGCATTGGCTCGTATGGGGCTGTCTGCCTGTTGCGAAGATGGACTTACTTTGCATGTATCTCCACCCGAATACCGAAATGATTTTTTGCATCCTGTAGATGTTGCAGAAGATCTCATGATAGGTCTTGGTATGGAAAAATTCGATCCAGAAAGGCCGACAGACTTCACAA
>DMNL01000009.1 GCA_003452735.1 Spirochaetaceae bacterium | reverse complement strand
ATGGCGAATTCGCTGTTGCTTGGGCTAGCCACGGTTATCACCACATCGATCATCGGCTTTACCGTGGCTTACCTGCTTGTTAGGTACGACTTCCCTGGAAGGAAAGCCTTCAGTTTCCTTACTACAGTTCCCATAGTAATGCCTCCTCTAGTAGGTGTGTTGGGCTTCATCTTTATACTCGGCAGAGGAGGCACTGTGAACGAGCTCTTCTACCAGCTGGCGGGGAGTTTAGAGAGATCATGGCCATTCATGTCCAACTGGCTATATGATCACTTGCCGTTCAATTTTGTATATGGCTGGCATGGTCTTCTACTGGTGGAAACATGTCACTTGTTCCCTTTCATCACCCTGAATGTCCTCGACTCGCTCAGCAAAATAGATGCCTCGCTGGAGGAAGCTGCAGAGAGCGTCGGATCCATAGGATTCAAGCGTCTATTTGATGTGACTATTCCATTGACCGTTCCTGGCTTTATTACTGGTGCTCTTCTGGTGTTTATCGGGGCTTTTGCAGACTTTGCGGCTCCAATGGTAGTAGGGTTGAACAACTTCATTGCTCCGTTGGCCTACATGGATATCCAGCAGTTCACCGATAGGCACCTATTCAAGATGGGGATAACAGTGGGCGCTGTTATGGTGGTTCTTTCGATCGTATTTCTACTGATAGCCAAGAAGTACATATCGATGAAAGACTACAGTACTCTCTCGTACAGAGCTGTGGAGAGAAAAACGCTCAAGGGTAAATGGGCTATACTGACTGTAGTGTTTCTGGTTTTGCTCCTGCTTATTTGCTTCATACCGTATCTGGGAGTTACGCTCGCCTCATTCGCACGAAGCTGGTCCATGTCGCCTTTGCCCACATCATGGACTACAGTCCATTACGAGAAGGTCTTGCTATACGCTCCTGGCTATATAATCAACACGTTCCGATTCTGCATACTAGCCGTCATAATGTGCATTCTGATCGGCGTGCCGATATCATGGATCATGGCGAGAACTCAGATGCGCACTCGCGGGGCGCTGGATATCTTGACAATGCTGGTGCTGGCTCTGCCTGGCACAGCACTAGGTATTGCCTATATCAGGGCCTTCAATACTCCGATACTCTTTACAACGCCGCTGGTGAACAGCTGGATCATACTCCCCATAGTGCTAGCCGTGCGGCGATTGCCTTATACTGTGCGATCGTCCTATAGCTCTCTACTTGTAGTGCACCATTCTATGGAGGAGGCGGCCGAGTCTGTTGGAGCAGGAGGCCTTAAGACATTCAAGGACATCACTCTTCCCCTGATTTGGAAAGGGGTATTGGCAGGAGCGATGTTCTCTTTCATGACATCAATACAGGAGAACGCGGCCACGATCCTTTTGTCGATACCAGGGTGGGAGACTATGACCATGGGTATATTCACCTTTTATCAGGGAGGTACTCATGGAGATGCCGCGGCGCTTGGGTTCATCCTTATAGTTGTGGGCGTGATTACCCTGTATGCAGTGAACAAACTGAGCAGCGTTGCGCAAGGCGGACTGTTCGGATAATGTAAGGCGAACTTAACCAAAGATGTTTTGAGTAAAGGCAAATCGATCGCAGCGAAGCTCATGGTGCAGTGCTGCGGTCGAAGCCTGTGCATCTCAAATTGTTGCTAAAGGAAATTAGCCATCGATATTTTTAATAGACTGCGTTTTGATTGCTAGCTACGGTTCAGCTTATAAAGTTAGGCAAGCATTGCATCTCATTTTAATTATAATTATGCTCAATAAAAATTTTGGGAGGTCTACGCCATTATGAGAATGATGGAGATTCTTAGGGATATCTGGGGAACGGCAAAAACAGTTCTTCCCTTAGCCTTGATATTAGTGATACTTCAAATCGTCGTCCTTAAGAAACCTATCAAAAATCTCAAGGAATTTATTATTGGAATTATATTGAGTATCGCAGGACTGCACTTCTTTTTGAAGGGCGTTTTTATGAGCATTCTGCCCTTGGGAGATTCTGTTGGTGGGAATATTGCTATATTGGATAACAAATTGCTAATAGTAGCTATATCGCTTGTTATCGGTTATCTAGGAACCCTTGTCGAGCCCGCGCTCAAAACACTAGCCCTCGAAGTTGAAGAAGTGTCTGTGGGAGCCATACCGAACAAAGTGCTAATTCATGCGGTTGCTATTGGTTTTGGGCTTGGAATGGGAATTGGAGTGTGGAAAATAATAAACAATATCCCGTTTATAAAAATCGTCATTCCTCTTATCTTTGTTATCATTTTGCTGATTCCTTTTGTACCAAAAGAGTTTGTATCGATTGCCATGGATTCTGCGAGCGCTACGACAGGGCCAGTCAATATTCCATTGAATATGGCAATTGCTGTAGGTTTGGCCAAATCGCTCGAAAATGTAGACCCGCTGACATCCGGTTTTGGTATCATTGGGCTCACTTCGATTGGAGCGGTCATATCCGTGATGGTTCTCGGACTTTTGACGAGAATTTGAACAGGCAAACAAAGAAGGAAAAAATCATGGAAGTCAAATGCATTGTTGCAATTGTCGAAAGAGGAAAAGCCGATGCCGTAGTAGAAAAAGCCAAAAAAGCAGGAGCCGATGGAGCCACGATTCTCTATGGTAGAGGCACTGGCCAATCCGAAGCTCTAAGATTCTTCAACCTTCACATCGAAGCTTCTAAAGAAGTAATTATAATTCTAAGCGATATAGATAAATACAAGCCAATCTATGATGCTATCATCGAAGAAGGAAATCTTCACGAACCTGGCACAGGGATAATCTTTACCTTTCCGGTGTCTGAACTAGAAGGGCTATTGCACAGAAACAAAGTGAAAAGCTAAAGGGAAAGACTCAAAACAAAACAACAGCCGCAACCAGCGGCTCAAGCGCCATTTTTTCTCGTCAACTGTGCATGTTTTTCGCGCGTCAAAGGATACCAGATCAGCAAAGGCATCGAGATTGCAAATGCTATAACTGGCACTATGGCAAAGAAAAATCGTATACCAAATAGAGCGTGGGCAGTTTGTTCTGCTTCTGGCACATATCCATATAGCTTAAGCGCCCATCCACTCGCTGCTATTCCAATTGCTCCTGTGAGCTTGCTGAGAAAAGCGTTTACTCCAAAATATATTCCTTCATGCCTTTCTCCTGTCTGTGCAAAGTCCACTTCTACCACATCTGGAATCATGCTCCATGGGAAAACATATTGCGCTGAAAAGCCAAGGCCAGCTACAAAAGCGATCACATATATGAGCGGACTTGGCCCTTTGGGGAGCATATAGGCCGCAATTATTGCAAGGCTCGCAATGCCAAGGCCAAGCGCATACGAAGGGCCTTTATTAAGTTTGGTTGAGATATATCGCCACGGAATCAAAAAGATTCCGATTGTCCCAAGCATCACCAGCATTACAAGTGAGATTTGATCCGGCATCTGCAGTTGATAGGTCAGGAAATATGGCAAGAGACTGGTGAGGAGCGTAAAACTGATGCTTACTATGGTGCTTGCGATCATATAGATAACAAAGGGTTTGTTCTTGAAAACATGTTTTATCTGTGGCCAGAATGGCATTTTCGCAGGCACAAGCTCAGGATTAGGTTTTTCTTTGACACCGAAGGCAGTTATCAGAACTGTAATTGTTGCGATAACTCCAAAAATGGCCCCAGTACCACTATAGGCAGCGGTTTTTGTCCATCCCATATCCATTAGCATTCCTGCTATCAGCGTGGTAGCCGCTCCTCCAATGATGTAACCAACAACTGTAAAGATCATTCGTATAGAAATCAAAGAAGTGCGTTCATCATAATCATACGTCAATTCAGCAGAAAGCGCATAATAGGGGACAGAAACCAGAGTCTGTGTAGTGTCGACCAACAAGAATGAAGCCAACACTGCCAGAAATGCTTTAGTTCCTTGTAGATTCGGAGGCAGAGAAAACAGAAGCCATACTGTCAATCCGAAGGGGATGGCGCCAAATAGCATGTATGGCTTACGGCGGCCCCAACGGCTGCGAGTCCTATCAGAAAAATAGCCAAACAGCGGATCGTTTATCGCGTCCCAGGTCAATTTGCCGACCAGTAAGGCTGTCCCTGCAATTGCGGGATCGATCATGGCTATATCCGTATAGTAAAACAGAAGAAAAAACTGAATGGTAGCGGTCAGCAGCGATATTCCCAAATCTGCGACTCCATAGAATATCTTTGTTTTTGCGCTGAGCTTGTCTTCCATAATTTCCCTCCCTATCTCAAGTTTTCATTCATGGCAAGCAATGTCAAAAAATCGTCTGCCCGTACAATATGGACATTCGGATCTGCGATTTTTTCGGCGAATTCCGCGACATCGGCGATAGTAGTGCGATATGCGAATAGGTGAACGGCAATGAAAGCAGGTCGTTCGCTAATAGCCGCGATCATTGCACGGACTTTTTCCAAGAGCTGTTCCGCGGGCAGCGCTATCTCGTCGACTTTCGGAATCTGATTGGAAAAGAAGATAAAATCTCTGCGGCAAACCCGCAGAGTCCTTGTGACCACTGCATAACCAGCCAGATAGCCGAGCAGATCACTCGATTGTTTTTGCAGCTGCCTAAGAACTCTGCGGCATGGATCGGCAATATATGAAGTCACCACTCTAATCCCAATATCGTTGCAGATTCGTACTGTTTCCTTTATGTATGCTGGCAGATCGGGTACTAAGGGAGGAATCACATAACCTGCTCCAGAAGGGCCTGCTATTATACAATCCTCTTCGCTCGCTTGCCACAAATATCGCTCTAGCAACGCGGGGGCGATTTCATTCAATAGAGGCTGAACCTCCCAGTTGAAGGCTATCTTTCCGCGCGCCGAACTGTACCAATTGCCCAACTCCCCTGTGTGCATCATCATCAACTGATCGCCATCCGAAAGGGTAAAGGTCAAATAGATTGCTTTCTTATCGAGTGAAGGGCTTGGCCTTGTGGTTGTTTTACTCGCCCTAAGCGGGTCGGTTCCGGGTAAACCTGCTCCAAGCGAGTCCGCTCCAGCTAAGCCAGCCTCAGGCGAGCCCGCTCCAAATGATTTTGCTCCAAGTGAGTCCGTCCTAAAAGATTCTGTCCTAATCGAGCCCAATCCAAGCGATTCTGCTTTGAAT
>DMNL01000138.1 GCA_003452735.1 Spirochaetaceae bacterium | reverse complement strand
TTTGTAACATGTGCCACAAGAATAACAATAGAATCGTGGCTTTTTGCCCACTCGACGAATTCCTGGGTGCAGAATTTTATTTGATTTGGCGTTCCTGGCACTGCCCCCGCTTCCTCTGAATGCACAGTCTGGATTGAATCCACAACCGTAAGAAGTGGATGCGCCGAATCCATCACGGAGAGACAAGCATGCATATCGTTTCCGCAGAACACCTCGATCTGCTTGGAAAGAGCCCCTACGCGCTCGGCTCTAAGGCGTATTTGCGCCGCAGATTCCTCGCCGGAGATATATAACGCTTTACCTTTTGCCCCCAGCTTCGAGCAGGCCTGTAAAAGGAGGGTGCTTTTACCTATCCCAGGTTCACCGCCTAAGAGCACTGCCGAGCCACGCATAAAACCACCGCCCAGCACACGATCCAGTTCCGAAATTCCAGAGGACACCCGCGCGCCGAGAGCTGGATCCACCGATTCCAGTGGCACGGGGAATGCTGTTTTATCTTTTTCGAAGCGCCCTGTGGTTTTGGCTTCGACCATTGTGTTCCATTGTCCGCACTCGGGGCAGCGTCCAAGCCATTTTGGTTCTTCGTGGCCACAGGCCGAACAGCGATATATGGTCGAAGGCTTTTTCATATTGGTTTTATCGTATATTAGGGGGCGCGCAGGTTCAATAGATGCGCCCATCGACTCCCCAATGACACGCACATCGACTCGCCCAATTACATGCACATCGACTCGTTAAGTGGCTCGCATTGTCCGCTTTCGTTTCATCTAGGCAGTCACTAGTACGAGCGAGCACGAGAGCGAGCACGAGCTATAATGCCTTTGCCTTTGAAATTGTTTCGAGATAGACACTAAAGAGCCTGGAAAGCTGACTGGCATCCGTATAGCTGGTGCCTGCCTTCTTGTTGAAAAATTCGATAAAGGCTTTCATCTCTTCGGGATTTTTGGAATAGAGCGCAGATGCAAAAGCTGCTCGGTAAAGACCCTTTTCCGCTAGTTCCATGGTGGAAAGACCGCTAAATTCCTTCTTGGCCTTGCCATCTATAATTGCAGTGTCGCCGTTATAGCCTACGCAGAACACAAAATCATCACGAGAAATCATATACGCTCCAAGCCCATAAAAATTAAGATAAAAGAATAATGCGATATATAAAATAAAAAAAGAGGGAGCGCAAACCCCCTCTTTTTTATTGTGCCCTCTTTTTTATTGCCCCCTGCCGGAAAAAGCATCCGCCGTCTTATGATGCAAAAAGCCTAGATTACAAAAATCATCGGCTAATTTCAGACAGGTGGCTCTTTTTTCAATCCATTGGCGAAAATGAATCCTTGCTCGCGCCGCACATCGGGCAGACCCAGTCATCTGGCAACTCTTCAAATGGGGTCCCGGCAGGTATCTTTCCGTCAGGGTCGCCTTCCGCAGGATCATAAATGTAACCACAGACATCACATACATACTTCTTCATAGTGCGCTCCTTTAAAATTTGGCTCTCTTATGCCTTCCACAAACCGTGAAGATTGCAATATTCTCTAGCTTCCACCTTTTCCGCCTTTACAGGGAAAAAGACCTTGGGTTCTTGCCCAGGCGAAAGGTATGCTCGATAGGAATGTCCGTCGGCGATAAGCTCAATCCATTCTATGTAATGCTTTTCTTCCATTGGATGTAGTATCGAACCAACCATCACCCACCAGCCGTCGGCAGTTTTTTCAAGTACAGGCACGTGTTTTTCTTTTGCGCCATCGCTCGTGTTCTCCACCATTAGTTTCATGGGTTCTCCACAGCACACGAGCTGACCCTGCCCCTCATGAAGCACTTCTACGATATTACCGCACTTCATGCATTTGTAAATTTGCTTTCTTTCTGTCATATACCATAGCCTCCTTTATTACCAATTCTCAGCCAAAAGCTCGAAGTAGGCTTGAGGATGAGCACATGCGGGACATGCTTTGGGAGGTTCGGTTCCCTCGTAGACATAACCGCAGTTTAGGCAACGCCAAACAACAGGCTTATCCCGCTTGAAGACCTGCCCTTCATCGATATTCGCCATAAGCGCTTCATATCTCTTAGCATGCTGTTTCTCGGCCACAGCAATGGAATCAAATACGCTTGCAATCGCCTCGAAACCCTCATCTCGCGCCACTTTGGCAAAGCTTGGATACATCTCCTGCCACTCGTAATTCTCTCCGCCTGCTGCCTCGGCGAGATTCTCCCGCGTGGTGCCGATTACACCTGCCGGAAATTCCGCAGAGACTTTTGCGGTTCCTCCTTCCAGAAACTTAAATAATCGCTTTGCATGCTCCTTCTCTTGATTTGCCGTTTCCTCAAAAATAAGCTGTATCTGGATAAAACCTTCTTCCTTTGCCTTCGAAGCGAAATAGGTATAGCGATTGCGCGCCTGAGACTCCCCTGCAAATCCAGTAAGAAGATTTACTTCTGTCTTTGTGCCCTTTATGCTTTTCATCATATCCTCCTCTCGAGACTTGAGATTTAACAAAAAAACCAAATACCTTTTTTGATTATATTCTAGCTGGCCTTGAAACGCAAATGCTCGATCACACAAATTTGTTGTGCCCCATCAATCTACTGATGATGCTCTCTGCGGATTCTTATGTGCATGCTGCTCTATAGTGCTCCTTAAGCTCTATCTAAATGCTAATTGAACCGAAATATATTGAATCGAGAACCACTCTCGATGCGTCATAATCATTAGGAGACACAATGACTGAATGGCAAGCATATGAAAAAGCAGAACTTAAAATAGAACCTAATACCCCATCTCTCGACATAAGAGAGAGAATGCTGAGGTTCGGCAGCGGCTCGATATCTAACCTCGACCTTGTGGTGGCAATTCTGGGTTCTGGAGTTCCCGGCAAGCCTGTTCGCAGGCTTGCCAAAGAGGTGCTGAACCAGATCACGAAAAACAGCGATTCATGCGATCTCGATGAACTTATGCTTATATCTGGAATGGGAGAAGCAAAGAGTTGCGCCGTGGCTGCAGCATTGGAGCTTGGTAGACGGATTTTTTCGACTCGCGGCACGCGCATAGGAATGCCCAAAGATGCCTACCCTCTCCTAATCCATTTTGCGGATATAAGACAAGAGCATTTCATTGTTATATCGTTAAATGGTGGACACGAAGTCAATGCTATTCGCGAGGTAACCAAGGGCCTTATCAATAAAACCGTAGTGCACCCGCGCGAAGTCTTTGCAGATCCCATTACAGATAGAGCCTGCGCCATAATCGTGGCGCACAATCATCCAAGTGGAAATCTGGAGCCTTCGGACGAAGATGTAGATATAACCAAACGACTTCGGCAATCAGGCGATATCCTAGGCATACCCATGCTGGATCATCTCATTTTCTCCGAGTCTGGCTATTTCAGTTTTATGGAACATGGACTCATAGTGACAGCCAAAGGAGATTAGGCGACCCAGCAAGTGGAGTTTCTTATCTCATTGCCTAAATAATACCGAACTTCTTGCCGGCTTTCTCAAAAATATCGAGCGCGCGCTGCAGTTGATCTTTAGTATGAGTCGCCATATAGGAAGTACGCAATAATGCCATTCCTTCCGGTACAGCTGGGCTTATTACAGGATTGGTATATAGCCCATTATCGAAGAGCTCCTTCCAAAAACGGAAGCATACTTCATCCTCACCGATAATTACGGGGATAATTGGCGTCTGAGTTTTTCCGATATTGAAACCGAGCTCCCGGAAGCCTTTCATCATAAAATTGGCATTGTCCCAAAGGCGTTGTACATGCTCAGGTTCTGTCTCCATGATATCGAGAGCGGCAAGAGCCGCCATGGCATTGGGCGCAGGCAAGGACGCGGAAAACATAAAAGAGCGGGCTGTATGCTTTATGTAGTTTATTACATCTCTATGACCAGCCACGAATCCACCTAGCGATGCAAAGCTCTTCGAAAAGGTGCCCATTATGATATCGACTTTATCGGTAAGACCAAAATGCCAAGCCGTACCGTGTCCATCGCCCAGAACTCCAATGGAATGTGCATCGTCTACATAGAGCCGCGCTCCATATTTTTCGCAGAGTTTTACTAGACCCGGCAAATCCGCAATATCTCCTCCCATGGAGAAAACACCATCTACAATGACCATTGCTCCTGATTCGCTAGGAACTTTTTGTAAAATTCGTTCGAGATGGTCTAAGTCGGCATGTATGTAGCGCTTCATTTCTCCCATGCTGAGCCTACAGCCATCCACTATAGAGGCATGATCGTCTTTATCTGCGATGACGATATCGTTGCGATCCACCAGCGATGAAATCGCCCCAAGGTTGGTCTGCATGCCAGTAGAAAAAACCAGTGCCGCATCTTTCCCGACAAAAGCGGCGAGGCGCTCTTCGAGCTCATTGTGAAGTTTGAGAGTACCATTGAGAAAACGGCTTCCGGTACAGGAAGGACCATATTCTTCCAGACCCTTGCGAGCGGCTTCCTTGACCTTTGGATGCATAGTCAGGCCAAGATAATTGTTGGAACCGATCATGATCAGCTTGCGGCCATTAAAGACAGCCTCGGTTCCCTCGAGCCCATCAAGCGGCTGGAAATAAGGATATATCCCTTTTTCCATGGCTTGCCTGTCGAGATCGAAATCAAAGCACTTTTGAAAAATGTCCATAGGGACCTCCATTGCGCGCGCAGATACTTTCTGCAACGCAGTTTGCCGGACGACAATTTGCCGCCGGAGCGCACAGGCTGTATATCAAGCCTGAGCCGCTTCTTTATTGTAATGGTTCGAGAAAATGGAATCAACGAGC
>DMNL01000082.1 GCA_003452735.1 Spirochaetaceae bacterium | reverse complement strand
TTGGGGACAGAGTGCTTATCAAAATCAAAGAAAGCGAAGACAAGACAGCAGGAGGAATAATAATTCCGCAGACTGCTCAAGAGAAGACCCAAACAGGTATCGTCATTGCCATTGGCACCGATGCGGATGCTATAAAGGTCAAGGTAGGCGACGAGGTTATGTACGATAAGTATGCAGGCACTCAGGTCAAGATCGAGGGTGTAGAACACCTTATAGTAAAAATGTCAGACATTCTTGCCATCCTCGAATAAGAAAGCCTACACCAATGATGAAAGGGGGCTGTCCAATAAGTTGGGCAGCCTCTTTTTTTCAAAGTGTACAGCGATCTGCTGCGATAGTGCTGAAGTCCTTTTTCATTCTCTGAAAAGGTCTTAGGCGTTGCCAAGCAGAATAGAGACCACTTCTTCCTTAGTCTTGGCTTCGAGGAGCGCTTGGCGTTTTTCTTCGCTGCGAAAAAGCATGCCTACTTCTGCAAGGAATTGAAGATGAGGGCCAGTCTTATCGATCGGTGATAGCGTCATGATGAAAATACGACACCCCTTTCGATCGAGGGCGTCAAAGTCCACTTCTTGCTTAGATATGCCGACACATGCGACCAACTCGTGTACAGCTGTTGTCTTTCCATGAGGAATAGCAATACCATGTTTCATGCCCGTGCTCATACGATACTCGCGCTCAAGGACACTTTGGATTGTTTCTTCTTTATCCAGTACCTTTCCGCTATTGGATGCAAGATCGACAAGTTCTCTGATGATCTCTTCTTTGTTCCTGCCTTTAAGATCCAATGAGATGAGTTCAGGCTTCAATATTTCCTTTAGGTCCATTGTTCTATCCTAATTTGTGGTCTTGATACCGTCAAGTGCACTTTGCATCATGAGTTTATTTGAGGTCATATGAAATTGCGTGCTTTCTTTACACTGCGCTGACCATTCAGCTCAGCAATAAGTGATAAGGAAAATATCAACCAAGCAGTGTCGAGTATTGTCGCACAGATAGAAAGCGGAAGAGCAATAGGTACCAAAAGGCTTGCTCCATTTTGAAAACCCTGTCCAAAAAGCAAACAGGCAAGAGAAAGCATGACGATAATGTCGCTACGTAGGGCAGAAGCGCCAACTATAACCGAAAGAGGCAGAAGCGCAAGCAGTAGGATTATCTGGCCTACAGTGGGATTATTCCTGGAATAGGATAAAAACATTGCGATGAATGAGCATGCAACAATAATAACACTTCCTACTCGACCACTCACAAGGACGAGAGGGAATACAACTGCATTAGTATCGCGCTTTATCCCCAAGCTTTCTGATACATGGCGAAGTGCTGTGGCGGAAGAAAGAAAGATACTGCCCGAGGCTGCAGCTGCAAGGAGCGGTCCTGACATAGCATAGAGAAGTATATAAGGGTTGGATTTTCCTCCAAGAATTCGATAGATAAGAGGGAAAAGCACAAAGATCGAGAAAACTGTCAGAGCAAGCACGAACAAGAGAACACTCCGATATTCAGAAGGAATCCCTGTATTTCTAAGATTTAGAAAGAGATACACAGATATAGGAATGAGCAAGATTCCCAGTATTTCAGAAATGAAGGAATTTATCAGGTAAGATGCTCTAGATATTACATCCAGCACTGGTAGTATTGGCCTCGACATGACGGGATCATGTGATAGCGCCAAACCAAAAAAGAGAGCAAAAAGGCCAATTGGCAGGAACCACTTTGAAGAGACTAAAAAGACTTCGAATATGCTCGTAGGAAATATGGCTCGAACAAGGTCCAATGGGTCAAGTGTCTGTACGGTTCCACTTTGATATACCAGAGGCAATGGTACGGGCTTGAAAATCAGAACTATAGCTATGCCAATACCAGCCGCGACTATTAGGCTAGCAACCGAGAGGATAAGGGATTGAGAAAAGATTTTTGCAAAGCGATGGGCTTCTGACAATCTGAAAACTGAAATAGGAATACCTGCTATGAGGGTTAGAATGAGCGCATAGCCACCAATCTTCAAAGCTAGCTCTGCAAGAAATGAAATTGTCGGCGTACCATGAATCATACTTGGAGGAAGGGATATATATAGAATTGCTCCCATGGCAATTCCAAGGGCGTATTTATGCCAAAGCTTCATCTTGGGAAGCATAACTCTATTGGATTGACAGGTCAATATTGAGAGCTTTCTCAAATCCTCGAATGCTGGTTCATGTTATAACTTTGCATTGACATATGACATTGTTTTCAAGTAATGTTCATTTTATTGTGCGACCCAGTAGCTCAGCAGGATAGAGCGACTGCCTCCTAAGCAGTAGGTCGGCCGTTCGAATCGGCCCTGGGCCATAAGGAATTACGACGAATTATCTAATATGAGGCTATTGCTTTTCTAAAAACCCGGTAGCGTTTGTAGATTTTTCCACCAAAGCGCTCAGCCAAGGCAGGGGTGTTAGGATTATCTTCAGATGTAAGGGATAGGTCTATCCAGGAGTAGCCAAGGCCTTCCAATCGCCGGATCATTTCATCAAAAAGAAGAGCGGCTGCACCTGCTCCCCAATGCTCCGGGGGAACGAGGACACTCTTAATGGTTACACATTCGTAGCGTCGGCTTAAGAAGCGACGGATACCCCGCATCTCCGGTGTTCTAGGATGAGAGAATAGACTCATCCTAATTAATCCGCTCAAAGCCGCATAGGGAGTTCGAAAGCCATCGCATTTTATGAGTACTTCGTTGAGATTTGGCACGGCCGGAAAGAATCCAACCGTTTTGCCTTCCTTCATTGCAAAGAGGACCAGCCTAGGATCGGCGAAGCTCCGGAAGGGTTCCAAAAGGGCTCGCACAGCTGGCTTCTCCCAAGCTATGAATCCTGGCAAATGAGCTAGGCTCTTATTTAAAAGTTCGAGTACACAGTTCACTTCGTCTTCGAAGCGAAAGAAATTGGCATTTCGAATAGAGTAGCCTCTGTGTTCTCGTGCAGAAGCTGCCAAGCTGGCTAACTTAGCCCGATCGGGTATAGGCTTGTCCAGGCGTATTTCAATGGCGATATTGTCTCCTCGCGCTGGTAGAAAACCTAGGATTTCCATGGTTGAGAGGTAATAGGGCGGGGTATGGCCGCACAGAAGGACAGGAGGGCGATCTCGACCTTCTACAAGAACTCCATAGGCATTTTCGTAGTCTAGATTGAAGGGTCCATAGAGCTCTGTAAGGCCTCGCGAATGCCCCCATTCTTCAACCGTCTCTATAAGAGCCCGAGCGACATCGAGATCATTGATGTACTCGAAGAAGCCAAAAATGCAGTGTTTTGTTGCATCGCGCGTGTTCGCAGAACAGTCTTCAGCCGCGGCTATAGTGCCTACGATTCTGCCTTCTTTAATGGCGAGAAAGAGCTTTGCTTCTCCTCCGCGAAGAAAGAACTCTCCTCTCTTAGGATCTAATATGGCCTTGCGCTCCGGCAGAATTGGAGGAACCCATAATGGGTCATTGCCATATATTGTCCATGGAAAACGCAAGAACCGCTCGAAATCTCTCTTGTTCTCGACAGGACAGACCTGTACTTTAGATTTTCCTTGTATCTCTATTTCATCCATAGATTGTCCTATTCAGTTGTGGGGGGCTTCTGCAGGATCTATTTGTACATCTGCGTAATTCCTTCGGCGTTCATCGAGTTCAGCTGTAAGTCGTTTGTGGTCCTCGCGCTTCAAAGGATATTTTAAAGCAAATATAGCGCCTGATCCAAGGAGTAGAGCAGGTATTATGCTCATGACTAGTCGGATCCCTCGAATTGCAGATTCTGATTGTTTTTCCGCTCTTGGAGCATATCCTGCAGCTCCAAGCATGAGGAGCACTAGGGGCAAAGCTATGGAACTGGCCGCTTTTTGTGCAAGGGTTATGAGTGAATAGAACATTCCCTCATGGCGTTCTCCTGTCTCATATTCATCTAGTTCTACGGCATCTGGGAGAATGGACCAGGGAATGACATGCGCAGCCCCAACACCGATTCCTGCAGCCACGGATAAGACAGCGATCACCCCCATAGAAGTCGTTGCCCCCAGGAAGGATAGCAATCCCAAACAGATTGCGAGAAATGCCGCTCCAACTATATAGGCAAGTCTTTTGTCCCAAAGGCCAGATAAGAAGTTCCAGAGAGGTATGGATATGAGGGCTGTGACAAAGATAAGGGCCATTATTAAATCCATATAGGATTCTCGCTGGATTACATGTTTGATGTAATAGACAATTAGAGCCTGTAGGAGATCTATGCAGACCCAGGTTGCCAGGAAGATCACGGCGCCAAAAAGAAAAGCACGATTGCCAAAAGCAGCCTTAAGAGAGCCTTTAAGGTTCGGCACGGACTCTTTTTGGAACTCAGGGCGCTCATGGACTGCGGCAAAACAAATAAAGAGAGGCAGCACTGAGATAATGGCAACACCTACTGCAAAAACCAGGATCCTATCTGCATTGTCTGGAGAGAAGCTTCCAATAAATGCCCAAGGAAGCACAAATACAATGAGGCTTCCAATGATCGAAAAGCTCATCCTGAAAGAGGTGAGCGATGTCCGCTGATCATAAGATGGAGCTATCTCTGGTGTCAGGGCGTAATAAGGCATATAGACGAAGGTGGCTGCAGTATCAAAGAGCGCATATGCTCCTCCGTAGTATGCTGCCAATAAAGCAGGATTATTCAGGGGTGGCCGCAACCAAAGAAGCAGAAAAGTTGCTCCAAAAGGCAAGGCGCCAAAAAGGAGGTATGGCCGTCTTCTGCCCCATCGGCTTCGTGTTCGGTCTACCAAATGCCCAATGATAGGGTCGTTTATGTAGTCTACGCTTCTGCCTATAAAGATCGCTGTTGCTACAAGGGTTGGAGCCAGCCCAACCACGTCGGTCAGGAAAATAGAGAGGTAGGCACCTACCATGGTTGTGGTAATGGAAAACCCCAGATCCCCCGAGCCATACGCAAGTTTAAGGCTTAGCCCGAGTTCATCTTTCATATAAAGAATCATAAGTCGAGGCACATAAGCGGTCAAGATTCCACTTTTTCCTTCGATAATCTTTGCATTTTGTGTTCGTGAAAACATGTCTATGCCTGCCTAAAATCCAAAAAAATAGGCGCAGTACAGATTTATAGTGCTTGAATAAGATTCCCTTCTTGACAATCCAGATTTTTGTGGTACCATTATTAAACCGGTTAAGCAATCAAACTTAATCGAAAAGTTTGAAGGAGGAATGAAATATGAAACGGTTTATGTTGGCATTCATGGCGCTATTGACAGTAACTGCTGCATTTGGCGCTGGAAAGCTTACCTTGATGCAGAATAAGCCCGAGATCGATGCGCAGCTTAAAGCCTATGCTGCGACATGGGGCCAGAAAAATGGCGTAACTGTTGTGATCAAATCGATCGGCGGGACATCTGGCGGTATGGGTCCTCAACTCAAAGCGGACTATGCAGCAGGAGATATGCCAGATATCTTCGCTTTCGATGGCCTGGAAGCCTATAAGGAGTGGGAAGGAATCATCTTAGACCTCTCGAATGAGCCCTGGGTTTCCAAGACTTCTGTTCCCTTTAAATATAATGGAAAGGTCTATGGATTTCCTGTAGCAATCGAAGGATGGGGATTGGCCTACAATGCCGACCTCCTTTCTAAGGCTGGCATAGATCCAAAGACTCTGAACAATTTCGATGCATATAAGAAGGCCTTTGAAAAGCTCGATTCTATGAAGAAGGATCTAGGCATCAATTCGGTTGTCTCCATGGCTGCCTCCATCGAGATGGGATGGGTTACTGCTCATCACAACTTCAACTCTTTGTTATCCAATGGCTTACCTTATGGCGACCTCTCTGTGACGAACGATCTGTTAGCTGGCAAAGTCGATGCGCAAAGACTTCAGGAGTATGCAGACTGGGTAGAGCTTCTATTCAAATATTCAGATAAAGCGATCCTCCTTACTGGCAATTATGATGCTCAAGTTGGAGCCTTTGCAACCGGCAAGGCTGTCTTCTTGCACCAGGGTAACTGGGTAGATCCCAACCTGAAGGATGCAAATACCACATTCAAAATGGCTTTTGCTCCTCATGGATCAATGAAAAAAGTTACCGATGGTATCTTTGTCTCAGCTCCATCTTATTATGCGATCAACAAGGAATCGAAGAACATCACGCTTGCCAAAAAATTTCTTAACGACCTTGTCATGACTCCAGAAGGAAATAATTACATGGTCAAGGAAGCAGGTATGATTCCAGCCTTCTCGAATGTTACTCTCAGTCCCGAAGGCCAGCTCTCCAAATCTGTTCAGCAGTGGTCAGCTGCTGGCAAGGTCTACAGCTGGAATCAGTATTACTTCTCGGGAGATTTTAGGGACAAGGTGCTTACGCCAATCTACAATCAGTTTGCAGCTGGCAGCATAAGCAAGGCTCAATTCATCGATTTAATGACCAAAGCATTCAAGGATAATGCCAAGAAATAATTTTACATTATAGAATACTTTTTCAGCGGAGCTGTCCGCGAAGTGTGCTTGCTTTGGGCCGCCTGCATTGCTAATGTTGATGCAGGCGGTTTTATTTTGAAATCCTCAATAGAATAGGGGAGCAAGTATGACAAAAAAGACGGAATCTTCATTGGTGTTTTGGATATTTCTTTTGCCTGTGCTATTTGCGTTCATCATGGTCATGGTAATTCCATTTG
>DMNL01000161.1 GCA_003452735.1 Spirochaetaceae bacterium | reverse complement strand
ATTGCTTATTGCTATCTAGTTGCTGAGGCAATATAAAGGTTGATCCAGATACTTCATTCCGAGCTGGAAGGCGTCGTAGTGCATCGATGATTATGCCCTCGGCAGAGACTAAGAGGATATTTCCTGCTCCGCTCCATAACCTTGCATATAGATAGGATTGTTCCGGGGCCCCTTCTTCATTAGTTCTGATAATATCGATTTTTGCAATGCGATCTTTGCCAATCTGTGATGCATATAATATGGTGCCTCCTCTAATTCTTGAGCGAAGACATTCCATAAATCGCAAAGGGCGCTCGTTTTTTGGAGCTGGAGTGCTTAATGGATGGAGCCTGCAAGCATTTTGGGCGATGCTAAAAAAATAATAAGTCAATGTACCTTTGCCAAAAAGTTCCAATATAAGAGAATCATAAGTTGGTTGATAGATATTTTGAATTTTTGTACCGACAAGCGGAGCTTCGCTTAGAATGAGATCTATTTCTTCACAATTTAGTGACATAGAGACACTCCAAACATTCTAGAAAGCAGCCAATATCATTTCCGATATCAAGAGGTTCTATCGGCCATGGCAATATTTATATTTCTTGCCCGAACCGCATGGGCATGGATCATTGCGACCTATTTTCTTTCCTTGTCTTACAACTGTAGCAGTAGCTGGTGCGGATGCCGCAGCTATAGCAGACTCTTTTCGTACTGATTGACTTTCGTTAGCAAAAGAACTTACTGCCTCGTGACTTGTCTGTGTTGCTTCTATCCTCGATGCTGATCGCGGACTTGTTGCTTCAACTGTTGAGGTACTTTCTTTGATTCTTACTCTAAAGACTTTTGAGGCGATATTGTGCCGTATCGAGAAAATCAAGGATTCGAAAATATCCGATCCTTCGATCTTATACTCGAGTAGAGGATTTTTTTGAGCATAACTTCGCAAGTATACTGCTTCTCTGAGAGCTTCCATCGATTCTAGGTGATTTAGCCATTTTTCATCAATTTCTTGCAAATACGAAAATCTAATGAAAAAATTGAGGCTTTCGGCTCCCGCTGCTTGTATCTTTGAATCGAGATCAAGCTCAAGTTTATTCCTAATCGCAGGAATAAGCTCGTCTGACTTGTAAAGAGCAGTCAACTCTTTTGCTGTCATTTCTATGCCAAAGCTATCAAAAAGCCATAAGCTAAATTCTTGAATTGCTTTGTTTGGATTATCCTTGAATTCCTGGGTGAGAATAGCATTCTGATCTTCTAGCATTTCGTAGGCTGCATCGCGTACTCTCTCTATAAGATTGTCATCAGCTAGGATTGAGTTCCTCTGTTCATAAATGAAGTTACGTTGCTTATTTAGAACATCGTCGTATTCAAGCAGATGTTTTCGTATTTCGAAGTTTCTCTCTTCAACCTTTTTTTGTGCGCTTTCGATGGATTTGCTGAGTAGAGGATGATAGATTGGTTCTCCTGGTTTCATGCCAGCTCTGCCCATCAGTTGTTTGAAATTGTCTCCTCCAAATAGGCGCATGAGATCATCGTCTAAAGAAATAAAAAACACCGAGCGGCCAGGATCTCCTTGACGTCCGCTTCTGCCTCGCAGCTGATTGTCAATGCGCCTTGCCTCATGACGCTCGGTACCTAAGACGCAAAGTCCTCCGAGGCTTTTGACTTCTTCATAATCCTTAGTCCATGTCTCGTATTCTCGAGATAAGATCTCTCTATATTTTTCTTCAGGTGCTTCGGTACCAGCTTTTCGCCTTGCACGGAACTCCGGATTTCCTCCAAGCTTAATATCTGTTCCACGTCCCGCCATATTTGTTGCAATAGTAACTGCTCCCTTAGAACCTGCTTCTGCAATTATTAGGGCTTCACGTGCATGGTTCTTGGCATTCAAGACCTCGTGCTTTATGCCATTTCTTATGAGCAAGGAAGATAGCTTTTCTGATTTTTCAATGGATACCGTACCTACTAGAATAGGTTGTCCCTTTGTGTGCATTTCTCTTATTGCCTCGATAATGGCATCGTACTTCTCAGCTTCATTTAGATATACAAGGTCATTCTCATCTTTTCGAACAACAGGCCTATTTGTAGGGACTACCATTACATCAAGATTGTATATTTTATTAAACTCTTCAGCTTCTGTTTCGGCAGTGCCGGTCATTCCGGCTAGTTTTTTATATAATCTAAAGTAATTTTGGAATGTTATTGTAGCAAGTGTGCGATTGCGCCTAGCAATCTTGATTCGTTCCTTAGCCTCGATAGCTTCGTGAAGACCATCGGAGTATCGTCTACCATGAAGAATTCGGCCTGTAAATTCATCTACTATTTGAACTTGATTATCTTGTACAACATAATCGACATCTTTAGAGAAAAGATGCTGGGCACGAACCGCTTGAGTAAAATAATGGACAAATTGAAAATTTTCAGGGTCAAAAAGGCTTTCCTTTATTAATCCTCTCTTCTGTAACAATAGTTCAATATGGTTTAATCCTTCGCTTGTGAACATGACTCGCTTGGATTTTTCATCTATTTTATAATCTCCTTCCAATAGTTCGCCTTTGGCTTCGTCGGGATACTCGCCGGTCTCAGGGTTCTTCTTGACTTCGAGAAGGGAGGAAGCAAGTCGATTGACCTCATTTACCTTGTAAGTGTCATCATCTGCAGGGCCTGAGATAATAAGTGGGGTTCTAGCCTCATCGATGAGGATGGAGTCGATTTCATCGATGATGCAGTAATAATGACCTCGCTGCACTTTTTGATCCAAAGACCAAACCATATTATCCCGCAGATAATCAAAACCGAATTCGTTGTTGGTTCCATATGTGATATCGCAGGAATAAGCGACTTTTCTAGCTATATTATCCATGGAGGAGAGAATGCATCCGACTGTAAGCCCAAGAAACTTATAGATTTGCCCCATCCATTGACTATCGCGTTCTGCTAGATAGTCGTTTACGGTTATGATGTGGACTCCTTGTCCTGCTAATGCATTTAAGTAAGCCGCGGTTACTGAAGATAGAGTCTTTCCTTCTCCTGTTTTCATCTCTACGATTTTGCCTTGATGCAGCGCAATTCCTCCAATTATCTGCACATCGAATGGACGCTCACCTAGTTTTCTTCGGGCTGCTTCTCGCACAAGAGCAAAAGCTTCCGGTAAAAGATCATCGAGAGTCTCTCCTTTGGCAAGGCGATCCTTGAATTTTATCGTCAAAGCAGGGAAGTCGCTATCATCAAGAGACAGAGCCCAAGACTCTAGTTCGTTGATTTTATGGAGAAGTGGCAAAACAGCTTTGATATCTTTTTCTTCTTTTGAACCCAAGAGGGCGGAAAGGATTGTATTTCTAGCCATGCATTAAGAATACTTTTGTTCTCAAAAAGGGTCAAGGAATGGTATAATTTCGAAAATGAAGAGATTTGTAAGTATTTTATGCTTGCTAGTAGTCGTAGCTGATTTCCTTATAAGCTGCCACTCCTCCGTAGAAGAAGGAAAGATACAAGCGCTTTTTGACCTTGGTTATGGCAGATCTGATTCATCGATCGATATATCTATCCAAAATAAGAATTCAGTTGATATTTGCCTTAGGAAAGGAATATTTCATCTGCTGAGTCGGGGAGAGGCAAAAATCCTTCGCATTTCTTCTTATGGCCAGACTCTTGCAATGTGGTATGACCCTAAAAAAGGAAGTGCACCTCTTGTCCTCAAAGATGTCCAGATGAGTGACTTTTCTTCAGAGGAAGATCTAGGCCGTTTTGCAATTCAGGTTTCATTCAATGATCCTGGCTATATTGCTACAGATTCAAGGCAAATGCTCTATGTCGCTGATGCTCAAGTTGTAAGGAGGTTTGATTCCGATGGTAGGGAGCTGCCTTTTCTTGGACAAGAAGGCATTGGAGGAATTAGATTCCCAGTAATAACTGCACTCGATGTTCTCAGCAATGATGATATTGCGGTTTCCTGCGCATCTGAGTCGGAAAAAGCAGTCTATTTCTATGATCGAAATGGTACCTTTTTGCAAGTGCTAAAATGGGATGGGCAGCATATGCCCGTTCCTGTTTCAGTTGCGGAGAATCATCCAAATGCAAGTGGCTCGCGCATAATTGCCTCGCTTGAGTCATTTCTACCGTGCTTCTTGAATGGGAAAAGAGTAGTAATTCTCAAGATCAACTATTATTCGGAGAAATACGATCCTTCATCGGGAGTGACAATTTCGATCGAGCCTATTGGTGGTTGGATTATGGTGACAGATGCATCAAGCGGCGCATTTTTGAATTCTTTTCCTTTGCAGAGTAGTCTTGAAGATTTGGGTATCGATCAACAGATGATCGCAGCACAATCGAATGATATTTTCTGTATTCGTTGGAGAGATGTAGGGTTGGCCGGAGAGGTTTTCCGCTTTAATCAACAGGGAAGGATAAATGGAAAATTGGATTTTCAAGTACCTGATGATGGTGCTTCTCTTATAGCTATGATCATTGGTGATGATGGAAATTTATATATGCTTACTCAATTATCTTCCAAGCTGAGGATGTATACATGGAAAATACTCACCTTGAGATGAGATAGCTTATTCAAACCCTTGATCCCTTTGATATGCAGAGAAAATAATATGCAAAAGATTCAGAACAATTATGATGACATTCTATAGCATTTCCGCTATAGTCATTTCGCTATGAATTTAGAAGCATTTGTCCTCGGATGTGGTGGCATGATGCCCCTCCCTTATAGACATCTAACTAGCATGCTTATACGTAGAGAGGGGGAGTTGTTTCTTTTTGATGCTGGAGAGGGAACCCAGGTTTCGATTCGAAGGTTAAATCTACGCTGGAAAAAGATCACTGCTATTTTTATCTCTCATATGCATGCTGATCATGTTACTGGCCTGCCGGGCATTCTAATGCTCTCTAGCCAGGTGGATAGGGAAGAACCGCTATATATTTTTGGGCCTCCAAAGATTGCAGAATTTGTTGATCAGAATAGGCATCTCTTGGATATGTATATCAATTACGAAATCATCGTAAGAGAGATATATGAAGCTGGAACTATATGGCAGGGTGATGATTATTCGATAAGAGCCTTTCCTCTAAAGCATACCAAAATGTGCTTTGGTTATGCGTTGGAAGAATCTAAGCGTCCTGGCGTTTTTTATCCAGAAAAGGCCCTTGCGCTGGGTGTCCCTCGTGGTCCTCTTTGGTCTGAGCTTCAGTCCGGCAAGACAGTCCGGCTTACAGAAGGAAGCTCTATAAAACCTTCAGAAGTTATGGGCGAGCCTCGTAGCGGAAGGAAATTCAGTTTCGTTACAGATACGCTTTATTTCCCAGAAATTGCTCAAGAGGTATCAAATTCGGATCTTCTTATATGCGAAGGGATGTTCGAACACGCGCTTATTGAGAGCGCTGTTGACAAGCGGCATATGACTGCACATCAAGCTGCTCTGATTGCTCGTGATGCTGGCAATATAAAAAAGCTGGGCTTAATTCACTATAGCCCGCGATATGCTGATCGAGAGCTCAAAATTTTACTCGACGAAGCCCGAGAAATATTTCCTGATACCGTGCTTACAAAGGACAGAATGCGTTTCCCCATTGAGTTTGTCGATTAGGCCCCATATCACTGTTTTATGCTATAGCGCTAGCTGGCTTAAATGCCAGGATTCTTGAGCCGCTTCTTTCCTGTGCTTCTTCAAGTGCTGCAAAAGCCTCCCTATATAGGCGATCAGGGAAGATCACGCGATCATATCGGGCGCTTATCCCAAAATAGAAGGGTGGTTCTTCTGATAGATCTTTATAGAGACTAGCGGTGGTTGTGAGCACATCATCTAGATCCACTGCCACTTTGAGTGCTGAACCAGCATCTGTGCCGGGCAAAACAGCAGCATAACAGCCTTTTCCAAGCTCGAAGACGAGCGATTCCGATGCAAAATAGTCGCGAATAGTGACTCCTAAAGCCAAGGCGCTTGGGTCTAACTCACCAGAAAGTATACAGTGAATAAGGAGCAGAGATGTTTCTTGATCGCGTTGAAGCTCAATATCAAGGTTACGCTTAAGTTCAGCAAGTGAAAGGGTAGAGGGAAAAACCTCGGGCAGTGGTACTTCTTCGGTTTCCTCATCGGTCTGAGGTGCAGGGGCAACGAATTCTCCAGGCAGGAAATCATCAGAAGATGAGAGAGGCTTTGGAATCGCTTCGGATTCTGATTGGGCAGCTTGAATATTTTCTGGAGCTCTTACCTCTTTCTGGGCAATTTCTTCTTCTCTTTCTTCTTCTTCTTCTTCTGCTGCTGCTTCTGCTTTTGCTTCTTCTTCTATATTTTCTATAGTCTCTTGAACTGCGGGGTTTTTGATGTTTTCTTGGGTTGCAGAAAGAGCTTCTTCAGAATATGAGGCACTCTCTAATGGATTCTCTTGATACTCTTGCTTTTCAATAGTTTCAGTTAATTCTTCTTTAACAATTTCTTCTTCAGGCTCTTTAGGTTTCTCCTTTAATACAAGTTGCAATACCACAAGAAGCACAATCCATGCGGAAAGTATGATAGCTGGAACAATAAGAATATTCGAAATATCTCTTTGAGATAAAATTGAATAAAGAGCCATAAGCTTCATGCCGTCGGGAAGGGGTGTCATGTAGATTATTGTCGACATACCTGGAGCATGAAATACGCTGCCAGGATTTGTAGCTGGCGAAGCAAAGTAGGGCGACTCATCGGGCATTTTCCAGAGAACAAGTCCGTTGCGATCAAGTACTTGAACAGCAAGCAAATGTGTGCTTGCGTTATATAGGGATTTAAGCCTATCTCTTACGAATTGATCGCCAAGATCTTCTTCGCTTGCTATAAGAGATGCTGCATTTCGCAGGATGGAATACTCAGCAGATGCGCTCTGTTCTCCCAGAAGGCGTATCTCACCGATCTTCCATGCGACATATCCGACAATGAGAGCTAAAAGCACAAAAGTGCCAATGAATAAGATTATACGCAATGTTCGTTTCATTTTTTCCATCCCTGCAGTATATAATATCATTATCGGCAAATACCTGCCCAGTTGGAGAGTATTGTTTATTGATTCAAATGCACATAATGCATGGGATTGCCGCTAGGAGGATAAAAGCCATGGCTACAAGTCGCAGAATTAGGAAAAGGTACATGTCTTCGGGTTGGTATCCTGAAGATTCAGCAGAAATCAGTTCTCTTGTCGCAGATTGGACTCAATCTCAGAAGAATCTATCGGCATATGCTGTTCTCTCGCCCCATGCAGGATGGTATTTTTCTGGGGATTTAGCTGCTAAGTCAGTCTGGGCATTGAGAGATTGCGATACAGTGGCAATTCTCGGGGGTCATTTGAGTAGTGGAGATCCCATCCTATATGGCGATGAAGATGATTTCGACTGTACTGTCAGAGATGCAGAGAATGATATAGAGATGCTTAATGCCTTAAAGGTCGAATTGAAGAATGTTGGGATCCAAGAAATCGCTTCAGATCGAGACATAGATAATTCTGTCGAAATAATATTGCCTCTTGCTGGGCTTCGTTTCCCAGAAGCTCGTATTCTATGGCTTCGCGTTCCACCAGATTATAAAGCCAAAGAGCTCGGAGCCGCCCTTTTCAGGGCGGCATCTTCATGCAAAAAGCAACTTGTTACCATTGCTTCCAGCGATTTGACCCACTATGGCCCTAATTATGGTTTTATGCCACGGGGCTTGGGAGAGCTAGCTGTCCAATGGGTTAGAAATGAAAACGACAGAGGTTTTATAAATGCAGCGCTTGAGATGGATGCCGACAAGGTATTAAAACACGCTAGGAATAATTTCTCTGCCTGTTCCTCAGGAGCTGTTGCTGCAGCTATATCTTTTGCTCTCAATGCAGGGGCAAAACATAGTCTTCTAATTGAGCACAAGCTTAGCTTCGACATCCATCCTGATCGTTCATTTGTCGGATATGCATCTATCGCTTTTGTTCCATAGAGTCTTATTCAGCATATTGGCGAAAAAGCATGAGGGCTTCTTTTTTAAAAGAATCACCTCGTTCAAACTCATGCATAAACATACCAAAGCTTGCACAGCCTGGAGAAAGAATTACAATATCACCAGGATCAGCTTGCTTGTCTGCAGTTTGAACTGCTTCATGCATCGAAAAGTAAGGTCCCTTGTAAGCCACTTTGTTTGCATCGAGTATTGGAATGAGACGATCTGTTCCACTTCCCGCGAGAAGAATTAGCGCTTTTAGGCTCCTTGCTTTTTGAGCAAAGGCCGAAAAGTCACTCATCTTATCGCTTCCGCCAGCTATTAGAACTATAGGGCTAGAAAAGCTCTCAATGGCTGCAATTGCTGCATCAGGGATAGTAGCAGTGCTATCATTGTACCATCTTATGCCTCGTGTGGAGCCTACGAATTCGAGCCTATGGGGCACTCCGGGAAAGCTTGCAAGTCCAGACATGATGTCTTCTGAAGGCAGACCAAATGCACGGGCTGCAACCGCAGCGGCCAAGAGATTCTTTTTTTGATGGCGGCCAGGAACCAAAACCTGACTTGGCACGAGTAGTTCTTCTGGCCCATCGAAATTGAATTTTCCACGGCCTTCGAGAAGGTCTACAGATGAAGAGAAAGCTCCAAAATTATCGGGATTACTTAGCTTTGTTTTGCTTTTTATAAGCCAACCACCCAAAGCTCTTTTCCCAACTGACTCCTCGAGGGGGCTTTCACTGTACCAAAGAACACGAGCTCGGGTTTCCTCTGCAAAAGAATGTCCCCATTTCTGATCAGCATTACATACTGTCCAGCAATTATCATCTTGTGATTCATATATTACACGTTTGTCGGAGACATAAGTCTCCATGGAATCATAATAATTCAAATGATCGGGCAAAATATCACTTAGCACCGCTACAAGCGGTTTCAATAGATTTCTACCTCGCAAGTCTCCAAGTTGCCAGCTTGAAAGCTCAAGAATTACAGGGACTTCTGTATCTGTCTCATCTAGGAAATCAAGAGGAGAAACTGTGATATTTCCTCCCAGAAGGGCTTTTTTATTGTTTTTCAAGAGGACATGCCAGAGCGCGGATGCAATGGTCGATTTTCCTTTTGATCCAGTTACCGCGATAAGAGGCGATTTGGAATAGCGTAAAAATATTGAGATATCGGTCTCTATTCTTTTTGCAAAAGCTAGATAAGGCGAATCGCGGCGAACAGCAGGGTTTTTTATTACTATATCTGCATCGATGAAATCTTTTTTTTCATGGCGACCTAGAACATAGCGAATCGGCAAACCTTTAAGTTCATATATGGCTGGTGATAGAGTTTCAGCGCCACGTAGGTCTGTGACTGTGACATCTGCTCCAGCTTTTGCAAAGAATCTGGCGCTCGCAATTCCGCCACCATGAAGACCAAGTCCCATTATGGTTATATGTTTGCCGCGAAATTCATCCATTTTGCTGATAATTCCCCTTCATCTTAATTTATTTTATAGTGTTGGAAGAATTTGACTTTTTTAAAATATAGCATAATCGGAATATCTTCGATAGTCTGTTCTATCCAAGAGGAGATGTAATTATATGCATAGAATTCGAATATTATTGTATATTGTGTCAGATTGTGCTAAACCATGATTTTTCTTGACAGATTTGGAATTCAATCATAGGCTTGAATGAATTATGAACCGCATAGAACATCATCCTATACTTTCTGCAAAAAAGAATCTGACTCTCGTGAATTTTTCATTCGATGGAGAGGAAATATCCGGTTATGAAGGAGAACCAGTGGCTTCTGCCCTAATATCCGAAGGCCGGCATGTGTTTTCCTATCACTTTCGGGATGGCTTTCCTCAAGGTCTTTTCTGTGCAAATGGTCAATGTTCACAGTGCACAATGTTGATAGACGGCATTCCAAAGAAGTCATGCGTAACTCCTTTGGCCAAAGGGATGGATGTCCGGACAATTCATGGACTGCCCAGATTGCCTTCTCAGGATAGCCCGCTTGTTCAAGCAGAACGCAGATCGATTCGCACTGATATTCTCATCATAGGCGCTGGACCTGCTGGACTCGCTGCAGCTGCTGAGCTAGGCAGTATGGGCTTTCAGGTTCTTGTAGCAGATGACAAGCCACAAGCTGGAGGCAAATTAATCCTCCAGACTCATAAATTTTTCGGTTCAGAAGCCGATTGCTATGCAGGAACACGCGGCATCGATATTGCTAATATACTGCAAGAAGAAGCCCTGCAATATCCTTCCGTAACAATACTAACGAATGCTCCTGTGGTAGGTATATACAAAGACCGAAAGGCTGGGATCTACCTTAATTACGAATCTTATTTGCTTGTCGAGTTTACGGCTCTAGTTGTTGCTGCCGGAGCAAGAGAGAAAGCACTCCATTTTCCTGGCTGGGATCTTCCTGGAGTAATAGCAGCAGGAGCTTTCCAGACACTTGTAAATCGTGATCTTGTCAAGGCATATATGAAAATTCTCATTATAGGTTCGGGCAATGTTGGCTTGATCGCCGCATATCATGCCCTTCAGGCAGACATCGAAGTCGCTGGTATTTTCGAAGCCGCTGGCAGAGTTAATGGGTATCAGGTACATGCCGACAAGATAAGGCGTTTGGGAATACCAATACATCTAAATACGACAATAACGAGGGCAGAGGGCTGTCAAAAGGTCCAGAGAGCGTATGTAGCTGCAGTTGATGAGAGATTTCAGCCTATACCTGGAACAACAAGAGACTACGAAGTAGATTCTGTTCTAATTGCAGTAGGCCTTGCACCATGCAATGAATTTTTAGAACAAGCCAGACGATATGGTATCATGGCAGTGGCTGCTGGAGATGCGTCAGAGATAGCAGAAGCTTCGAGTGCTATCTATGGTGGCAAAACTGCGGCGGCAAATCTTGCGCTCATGCTAGGACTAGGGAAAAAAGGAGCTATTGATCCAGGGTGGGAAAAAACCCGAAAAGTGCTTGCTTCACGGCCGGGAGATTGCTATGAACGTTCTCCGATAGTTCCTGGTAAAGAATGGCGTCCAGTATTCTTTTGTTCAGAGGAGATTCCATGTAATCCATGTGCAACGGTATGCCCCCTGAGGTCCATAGAGCTAAGGTCAATGCAAGGAAACATTATGGATCTTCCTTACTTTGCAGGAGATCGCTGCACAGGATGTGGAGCCTGCGTAGCAATCTGCCCAGGTCTCGCTATTACTCTAGTGCGAAGGGTCGCAGATGATAAGGCACAGGTAGTCCTTCCTTGGGAGTTTAATGTCGATTCTGGACTCGAGGAAGACATGGAACTTGTGGATCAAAAAGGCGAGGTATTGGAAAGAGTCCCAATAATATCTAAACGAAAAGTGCAGAAAAGAAATACATGGCTTTTGACCTTCGAGGTAGATGTGGCGCATGCAGCAAGGATTGCAGGTGTTAGACATCTCAAAACGCAGCAAGTTCCTCGACCGCAAAAGGATACAATAGAATTCAAAAATATACCTAGCATCATATCTGTCGAAAAGAGTTCGCTTGAAGACCTAGATACTGTGGTATGTCGCTGCGAACGAATTACCTTGCGAGAAATAGTCGATTTCATCAAGAAAAATGATGTCAAAGACGCAAATCAGCTCAAATCTCTCAGAGTAGGAATGGGTGCATGTGGAGGAAAAACCTGCTCACAGCTAATTGCAAAGGCATTCATCATTGCAGGAGTGAATCCAGCGGAAATCGAGCCTTTTACTCAGAGGCCACTTTTTATGGAAGTGCCCATGGGTTCTCTTGTGAATGAAGGTTTGCACAAATTAGGTGGCAAAGACGCAGGTACTAGAGGCGCGCCATGAAAAACTATGATGTCGTAATAATAGGAGCTGGATCGGTGGGCCTACCTCTATCATGGCAGCTTGCAGAGAAAGGGCTCAAGGTTGCATTGCTAGATGAGGAGGCCTCCTGGGGAAGAGGTCAGAATCGGGCTGCTATAGGCGGAATAAGAGCTACTCACTCGGATCCTGCAAAGATACGTATCTGTCTTGAGTCGATAAGGCTTTTTTCTTCGATGCAGGAGAAGTATGGGTTAGATATGGAATGGAGAGAGGGAGGTTATCTTTATATAGCGTTTGATGAAGCGACAAAACAGCAGTTTTGTGCACTTCTAAAAAAGCAGAAAGCCGCAGGTCTGGATATTGAGTGGGTAGGCCCAGAGACAATATATCGGCTTGCACCTGGGCTTAGAACCGATGATCTAATAGGAGGAACTTATAGCCCCCAAGACGGCTATGCCTCGCCTCTTATGGCCGCAAGTGCTTTTCATTACCTTGCGTTGGCAGCTGGTGTATCTTTTTTCTTCAATACAAAGGTAAAAGCAATTCATAGAGAAGGTGAAAGAATCTCTTCGATTGAAGCGGGTGGCGAGAGTTTTTCTGCTGACATCTTTGTCAATGCAGCGGGCGCAAAGGCTGCTGACATTGCAAAAATAGCCGGCTTCGATCTGCCTGTATTTCCGGATTGCCACGAGGCAGGTGTGACAGAACCGGTCGAGCGTTTTATGGAACCAATGATAGTCGATGTCCGCTCAGATGCTGAATCTGGGAATTATTATTTCTATCAGGCCGCTACTGGGCAGATTGTGTTCTGTATTACTCCTCGTCCACAGATATGGGGTCGAGACAAGGATTCTACTTCAACTTTTCTTCCGCTTGTAGTTCGTCGAATGCTTGAACTGTATCCTAGGCTTCGCAATTTGCGGGTACGGAGAACATGGCGCGGCATGTATCCAATGACTCCTGATGGTCTTCCGATTATAGGCTACCCTGATATGGCTGTGAACTTTTTACAGCTTGTTGGTATGTGCGGACAAGGTTTTATGATGGGGCCTGGTCTAGGCAGCATCATTTCGCGGTCTATTGCTGCAAGTGGTTGCCATGAAAGACCCGAGGGTTTCACTGATTATGGCTTTTTGTTTGACGAACTTTCGATCAATCGCAGCTTCGATCACGCTGAACTTTTGAGCTGATTGACAAAGCCTTCAAAAAGAGCGATATTTTATATTCAGACTTATTTAGTAGGAATTATAATGTTTCAGGTTCCAACAAAGACACAGTATGCGATTCGTGCTCTTGTGCATCTAGTGCATGCAAAGTCCGCAAGCGTCGCAAGCATCGCAGAAGCAGAACATATTCCCTCTAAATACCTCGAAGCAATTCTCGGTAAACTGAAAAATGCCGGGCTTTTGATTTCTGAGCGTGGTAGGAATGGAGGATACAGGCTTGCAAAAGATCCAACGCTTATACCAATGAGCGAAGTGGTACAAGCAACGGAAGGCGAGATAAGGCTTGTTGAATGTGTCGACAACGCGGCAGTCTGCATATTAGGCGAAGGTTGTCTGCCTAGACATTTTTGGCTGGGACTTAAAAGTGCAGTCGATCTATATCTCGAATCTGTTACATTGGCAGAAATTGCTGGACCTGAAACGTCGTCGACTTAAAGGAGGCATCCATGAAAAAAGTGGTGGTTGCCTGGTTTATCTTTTTGCTCCTATCATTTCCTGCTTCCGTGTTTGGAGAAATCACTCTAAAACTAGCACACCTGAATCCTCAAGCACCCTATGAAGTAGTATCAGCCGCAATGGCAGCGGTATTCAAGAGCGAAGTAGAGAGCAGGTCTAATGGCCAAGTAAAAGTGGAAATCTACCCCGATGGTGAGGTAGGGAAAGAAGTTGAAACGTTGATCCAAGTTAAGTCTGGGAAAGTACAATCTTTTATCTCTACTTCGGGTGCCATTGCTCAATTCTATCCTCTTATAGATATTACTAACATCCCTTTTTCAATTTCGAGTTACAATGTAGCTTACAATGTATATGATGAACAGTTTGGGAAAGAGCTCGCCGCTGATATAGAGGAAAAGGCTGGTTTTCATGTCCTTGGCTTTGGAGAATCAGGAGGATTTTTTGCTATTACGAATTCAAAGAGGCCAATTAGATCGCCTGGAGACTTAAAAGGCCTCAAACTAAGAACTATGCCTATTCCACTCCATCAGGAAATTGTTAGAGCATTAGGAGCAACTCCGATTTCCATTGCCTGGTCGGAACTATATACAAGCCTTCTAGCAGGGGTAGTGGATGGTCAAATGAATCCGGTATCTATCATAGTCATGGATAGATTATATGAAGTACAGAGATATTTGACCCTAATAGATTTTATATATTCTCCTTATGTATGGGTCATCAACCAAGAATTTTACAATAGTCTTTCCAAAGAGCTTAAGATAGTCGTGGATGATGCTGCAAAAATTGCAATTTTGGCAGGAAGGGGACTATCAAGAATAATAGACTCAACCGAAAGAGGCCTGCCTATGGTTTCTATGAAAATGCAGGTATATGTTCCATCCAAAACAGCAATAAAGCAGTTTCAAGATATCACGGTCCCAGCAGCAAAGAAGTTCTTGCTTACCCAGTACAAAGAGGAAGGAAGAATATGGATGGACAAGTTTTTTGCTGCAATCGATAAAGCAGAAAAAGAGTTAGGGTATTGATTGCTGTATCTTTCTCAATTGTCCAACTAAGAGCAGCGCTTTCCTAAAATTAGATACTTTTCAAGCAGATCAAAGCTTTCCGAATAAATAAGCAAATATGCGCTGTATGCCATCCAAGAGAATTCTAAATATGTTACCTTTCGAAATATCCTGACCAGAAACTAGGTTGACCGAAGAAATCTTTATGCCATCTATTTCATAAACAATTTCACCTAACTTTTGCCCTTTATATATAGGAGCTCTGATGTTTTTGACAGTTTCGATTCGAGCAGTTACTCGGTCTTTGAGTAGAGCAGGAACTGTAGCCGCTGCCTCACCTTCAGGCTCTGGATCTACCCAAATCGATTTGCCAAACCATACACGAAGAGGCTTTGGCAAAATATAGCCAGGTCTTGCAGTAGCGAAATTCGCAAATGCCCAGTCGAGGAGGGCCTTTGTATCTTTTGTGCGTTGGGTGGCACCATCAGCATAGGGGGTAGATGACCCTCCCAAAAGCACTGCAATAAAGCGATTACCGTTTCGCATCGCTGTGGCGGCCATATTGTATCCTACTTCGATTATATAGCCCGTTTTTAGGCCATCGGCTCCTTCGTAGTTGAATATAAGGGGATTGCGGTTGTATTGAAGAACGATACCATTGGGGCGATATTGCGATGTTGCATGTTCAGGTCGAGGGAATCGAATTGAATGTATCGAATGAAGCTCTTTGAGCGATTTAGGATGCAGTTCAATATATTTTTTACAGAAAAAAGCAAAGTCTCTAGCAGTTACAAGATTGAACTCCGAAAGTCCGCTGGGTTCTACAAAGCTGAGGTTATGGAAACCCAATGCTTTTACCTCATTGTTCATCATCTTAGCGAATTCTTCATTCGATCCTGCAATCCGGCGAGCTAGTGCATAAGCTGCATCATTCCCCGATACTACAGCCGCCCCCAGCATTAAATCCCGCACACTAACCTTCATTCCTGGCTGCAGATACATAAGTGAAGAACCGTAAGGAATAAAAGGCGAACAATCTTGCGGATCGATCTCAATGATTTCGTCCAGGGAAAGTCTCCCTGATTCTATCTCTTCCATAGCGATATGGAGAGTGACGAGCTTTGCCAAGCTGGCAGGCGGTAGTCTAAGATCCGCTTCTTTTTCATATAAGATAGTCCCCGTTGCAGCATCTATCAGTATGGCTGATCTGGCATTTAGCGAAGGTGGATCTGGAATCTCTATGCCTAATCTATTGATTGCTTCGATCGGATAGGCTGGAAGGCTAAAAATGACAAAGCATGTGACAATCCCTAGAATTGAAAGTCTGACTTTGTTTATGCATATTTTGCGTCTTTTGATTGCTAGAATAAGCTTCATCGATGTTTTCCCGATTAGAAATCAGCTTGACGCGGCGCTCTTGGGAAAGGGATAACATCGCGAATGTTCGTCATTCCCGTTATATATAGGAGAAGTCGCTCGAATCCAAGCCCAAAGCCGGAGTGAGGGGTGGAACCATAGCGCCGTAGATCTAGGTACCATTGGTAGGGCTCTTTAGCGAGGCCCAATTCCTCCATTCGTTTTTCGAGAAGATCAAGTCTCCATTCTCGCTCGGAACCCCCGATGATTTCGCCAAAACGAGGCACTAGCACGTCCATGGCTGCCACAGTCTTGCCGTCCTCATTCTGTTTCATATAAAAGGCTTTGATTTCTTTTGGGTAGTCTGTTACCACTACTGGCCCGCCAGCAACTTTCTCTGTTAGGAATTTTTCATGCTCGCTTTGAAGATCACAGCCCCAATAGGGTTTAAATTCGAAAACCGCATTTGAGTCTTCTAGCTCTCGAATTGCCTCGGTATAGCTCATTCGAGTAAAGCTTGTCTTTACAATTCGTTCTAAGGACTCTCTTAAGCCTGGTTGTATGCGTTGATCGAAAAAGGCTATATCTTCTGCACAATCCTGAAGGGCTATGGCAACGAGATATTGAATGAACTCAGTTGCTAAGGCTATGTTGTCATCCAGATGAGCGAATGCCATCTCGGGTTCTATCATCCAGAATTCAGCAAGGTGGCGTGTGGTATTAGAGTTTTCAGCACGAAATGTAGGGCCGAAAGTGTAAACTCGCGAAAGAGCTTGGCAATATGTTTCGACGTTTAGCTGCCCAGATACCGTCAAGAAAGCCTTTTTCCCGAAAAAGTCCTTCTCGTAGTCTATGGGAGTGCCCGATTTCGAGAGTGCTTCAAGATCGAGGCTAGTAACTTGAAACATTGCGCCAGCTCCCTCGGCATCGCTGGTGGTTATAATAGGTGTATGTATGTAGTAAAAGCCACGTTCCTGGAAAAATTGGTGGATAGCGAATGCCATCCGATTTCGAACACGAGCTACGGCAGCAAAAGTATTTGTCCTGACTCTCAAGTGCGCAATTTCGCGTAAAAATTCGAGGCTATGTGCTTTTTTCTGAAGCGGATAACGCTCTGGAGGTGCTTCGCCTATCAGTTTAAGCTGCTGGCATTTTACCTCAACCCTTTGGCCCTTAGCAGGAGAGGGAACTAGCTCTCCTATTATCTCCACGCTTGCTCCTGTCGATAATCGCAAAATGCTTTCATTTGTAGATTGGTTTTGACGGAGAAAGGAATCTAAAACACATTGGATATTCGATAAACAAGAACCATCGTTTACTTCGAGGAAAACAGCTTGCTTAGTCTCGCGCTTTGTGCGGACCCATCCCCTGACGGTTACAGACTGACCTACAGCTTCCATGGAAAGAAGTTGCTTTATTGTTGGAAGAAGAGTCATGAAAAGCTCCATAGAAAGAGTGGTGCATGGCTTTTCGTCATGCGCTAAAATTCATATACTCCTTTTTAGCACGACAGAGCCATTATGGTCAAATACCATCGGGCTTGATTGCTAATTTTAGCTTGGGAGAAGATAGTGAGATACAATCTTACAACAGCCTATTTCCTCTGGCTTATTTCGGGGTTTGGAGCCCTGGGATTCCATCGTTTCTATTTAGGAAAGACCGGAACTGGGCTTTTGTGGATGTTTTCGGGCGGTCTAGGAGGATTGGGATGCCTATATGATCTTATTACTCTGCCTCGCCAGGTTCGAGAAGCAAATCTCGCTTATGCTGCGAGAGAGGTTGTTGGCTATGAAAACTATAGCCAAGGGAGTGGATTCATACCGCATATGAGACCTTCCGAGACTCCCGAGCGAGTTATTCTTCGCCTCGCTAAGGCCAACAATGGCATGGTCACGGCTGGTGAAGTTGCAATCGAAGCCAATATCGCTATAGAAGAGGCACAGCGCCAGCTCGATAATCTTGCAAAAAAAGGCATCGCTCAGGTGCGAGTGCGAAGTTCCGGCGTGCTTGTCTATTTCTTTCCGGAATTCTCAAAAGAAGACACGGATTTTGTAGATTGAGTATTGCTCGGACTATTGTCATGTTTTTTGCTTAAAGGTCTCAATGTAAATCTATCAAAGCGAAATCTCTAAGGCCACCTGAGATGTGAGGGAGCTGATTGGATCTATTGTCTTTTTCGATTGCTTTTTCCGCGTAATTGTAGGCTTCGATACAAGAGAGAATCCCATCGCCATCGAAGTCTCCTTTCATTGAGCCAAATTGCGATGTTTCAGCGGCTTGGAGAAAATAGTGAGTGAATATTCCATAGCCGCCGTCATTGCTTGAGTATTCCCAGGACTCTTCATTCCGGCCTGCGGCTGAGATTACGAGAGGAGCTGTTGAAGGATCTTTCGAAGCGGAAGCGGAGTTTTGAGCAAGAAGCTCGCCAAAGCGCAAAAACATTTCGATATTTGAAGAAATCTGGTCAGATGCAATGTTGCCTGGCGCAGCATCTATACAATCCCCTGGATCCACAAAGCCGCCTGAGTAGCAAGAATCGAGGATGACAAGTTTGTTGCTTGCCTCTACCTTGCTAAGCCACTCAGAAAATTCTGTAGCGGAGATCATGCTTGAAATCATTCTGGAATAAGAAGAACTATCGACATCGCTTGGCACAATGTAGGCTTGATCTCTATATACATGACCATGC
The DNA here is from genome assembly GCA_003452735.1 of Spirochaetaceae bacterium. Lineage (GTDB taxonomy): Bacteria > Spirochaetota > Spirochaetia > Treponematales > Rectinemataceae > Rectinema. The sequence goes on along the minus strand of DMNL01000161.1, from coordinate 7,430 downwards.
CCTGAAAAATAAAAAAGAAATGTCGATACATCGGTTGGGACTTCCTGCAAAGCGCGTTTTATATTGTCTTTCGTTGCTTTATCATTGCCAGATTCCATTGATTCGGCCTCGATAGGCTCCACTTTCCAGCCTGCATCTGTCAGCATGGCTTCCATGGCTTTGGCATCAGCGACACAGAAACTCAAATCACCGAAGTCATCATTATTGATATATTCATTTATACCCACTACAATTGCATATTTCTTACCTTGAAATGTAGCATTGTTTGGAGCAAAAAGTTCACAGCCTGCTAAAAGCAGCCATAGAACTAGTTCAATCAGAGCTCCTTTCATCAGGTTACGATGCCTGTAAGGCCGTTTTGCTTTATCTTTCGTTTTTATATATGAATAGACAGTTTTGCTATTCATAAATATGAATCTAAAATTCATATCTTATCCCCATAACAAGTCCAGATAAGATGCTCTTGCCATCCGCTCTGAATGCGTATTCCAAAGGCAAGGCTGCAAAAAAAGCTGTGTTATGGTCAATTCTGGTATTCCAAGATACTTTCAGAACCCACGAATTATATGCCGAATAAAGCGTTGTTTGTGTATAATTAGCGAAATTTGCAAGATATGATATAGAGAACAGCAAGCTATTCTTGTGTACCATTATTGAATCGACGAATTCTAAGCCAAAATCCAACTCTGGACCAAGCCCGATTGCACTCCAAGCCCTATAGCGCGAGCCATCAGAAAGCCAGTTAGAAGCAGACATGTCTATATATTGGGCATGGAATCCTGGTGACAATATAATTGAGACAGGCGGTGGTATTTCTTTTCCAGCATTGTGGATATCCTTGTTATCGAGAGAAATACGGAATATCCAATTCGCTTCGGCTGAGACATTCCATCCATTGTGATATCCTGTGGCAGTGCTTTGGGTATTTGTCCAGGCATCAGCAAACCCCATGCCAAATTCTAGCGCTGGAAGAGCTCCAATTGTCAGCGCAGTGCTAAGATTGCTGAATAAAAGCAATAGGAAAAATAATACTTTGCTTCTTGCCTTGCCGATTGCCTTATGCATAGTTATTGTTTAATACTACACGGTTTTCTTTAAATAATCATCATGTGGGACATCAGTATGAAGAGAATATTTGCGTATTCATTAATTATTCTAGCCTCTTCATTTATCTTGGGTGCTATCTCAGCTTGTAAACCGCGCTTGCGACTGCCAGAAGACAGTAGTCTTGGCGGAAATGCACAATGGCTTATAATATCTTCCCAGTATTGCCAAATGAAAAACGATCCCACCAATAGTTCACAAAACCTTGCTATTCTCCGAAAAGGGACCGTTCTACGGATTATAGAAAGCAAATATAGTACGTCGGAAAGCGATCGAGGAACACTCTGGTTTAGAATACAAGAAGCTGGACAAACTGGATGGGTTCCAGCCTTGGAAGTAAATACATACTCCAGCGAAAATCAAGCAAGAAATGCTGCTCTCAGGATGGAATAAACATGGATTTTTTTAAAGCATGGATTCTTCCGCCGCTCGTAGGTGCCATTATTGGGTATTTTACTAACTGGCTCGCTATAAAAATGCTTTTTAGACCATACAAAACAATCCGATTCGCAGGCATCCAATTGCCTTTCACTCCAGGCTTGCTGCCTCGGGAAAAGGATAAGCTTGCAATTAGTTTGGGAGAGACGGTCTCTAAAGAGCTCCTGACTCCCGAGGTAATAACACAGAGAATTAGGTCTCCGGCAATCAGGCAGACAATCATGCGAGCAATTAAATCAGCTTTTACTGCATTTTTGAATCAGAATTCAGAACAAATCTTTTTCCAAATTAGAGAGTCAAGCCAGGAAGCAGCAAAAGATAGCGAGCCCTCGGTTCTTCTTCTAGATTCGAATAGCCAAGAATTAGGGGGAAAAGCCCAATCTTTAGATCAAATAACAATTGACTCTGAAGTTTCTGCTTTTCAACGCAATATAGTGGAGGCTCTGCAACATTTAGTGGAACGCAAGAGTATTCAAAGCTCTATCGAAGGAATGTTTGCTGAATTCTTGAACCGACTTGGCAAGCTTACCTTTAAAGAACTAATTTCTAAAGAACAATTCATAGCATCGGTGCTCAAAGCTAGTTCTTCTTTAGAAACAAAAGTACTTTCAGAATCCAAACATATGCAGAGTTTTCAGCCCTCAATATCCAGGTCTTCAAATCTCAATCATCTTTTAAGAGCAGCAATAGAACTTCCTCCAGATGCAACGGTTATGGCTCTCTCAGATGCACTTGTTCCGAAGGCATATTCCTGGTTTCTAGACTATATAGATAATTTTTTCCATAGCGAAGGATTTAGGTCAAGGCTGGAAACAGAAGCTCAATCATTTGTAAAAAGAGCATTAGATAGACTAGGGCCTATTCAAAGGCTTTTTATTTCTATTGCAGGTTATGAGGCTAAGATTGCTCAAGCTATGCCTGAGACCATCGAGGATCTAATACAGACTATAGAACGCATCTTGAAAGACCCTTCCACCCCCAAGAGTATTTCTGATGCCCTTTACAAAGCAGTCCTTAGCTGGCGCTCGAAGGACGAAGCCGGAACCACAAAGACAGATTCAGAGACATATCAGCACGCAAATGACTCCATTAGCTTTAAGAACAGAGACATACTAGAGCAAGTTGTTTTATCGCTCAAAGATTCCACTGAAGAGTTGCGACAGAGGGCTGAATTTGTCTATGACTCTCTTTCGGATCTGGAGTTTGAAGAAATTTTGGGAATACGAACAAATAGCGAAGCTATTTCGGGATTCGTCTTTTCAATCATAGTTCCTGCCACGCAGATTTCCAGTATGAGCGCTTCCAACACAATAGGAGCGATCTTTGTAGAGATCTTAAAGGATATGACAAAAGGCAAGACTTTTGCAGATATTTTGAAAATCCAAGATTCCGACGTAGAGCAATTATCGGCATCGCTCACCGACGGGCTTCTAGAGCTTATTCAAGCGCGAATATCGATTCTAATAGATGCATTCGATATCACTTCGATGGTCTCTGAGCGGATCGATAGCCTAGACATGAAGGAAGTTGAGCGCATTGTCCTTCAAGTAGTAAAAAAAGAATTAGCCTGGATTACATGGATTGGTGGTATTCTAGGAGGAATGATAGGCTTTATTCAAAGCATAATCTCGACTTTTTAAACTCTGCGCATAGATAGAATGAGCCTGTTACTAGAACACAGGCATTTTTCTCTTTTGCATCGCTTAGAGCTTTAGTTATTGCGCTATTTGTATCTTCGATTAAATAGCAATCTATAAGAATGTTATTTGACATCTGTTTTTGAAAGCTTTCAAATACTATAGCTGGTTCGCTCTGTTTGAATGTACCAGGTCTTGTTATGATTATCTCGTTAAAATAGGGGGATAGTATTTTAGCTATTTCCTCATGTTTTTTATCATGAGCGCATCCAAATAATAAGATACGCGGAGCCTTTGAAAGCTCTAGAAATGTGGCAAGAATATTGCGTATCGATTCTGGAGTATGAGCTCCGTCGAGCACAACGAAAGGAGATTGCGATACTATCTCAAATCGCGCGAGCATAGAAGATGAAGCAAAGCCCTTAAGAATGTGTTCAGTTTTCAGGTCGATGTCTAGCTGAGAAAGGGCAAGAGCAGAGACAGCCATATTTCCAGCATAAATAGAGCCTATCAAAGGCGTGCTGATTTCAATCGAAGTACCCTGCAGAAGTCGAAGTAGGCTAGGAGGAGTAGTATCAGTTGCGGATAATTTGCAGCAAGTGCCTTGGGTATTGACCTTTATATCGGACACAGAAATATCTCTTCCAACTACTAGGCAGGAAGCTCCCATATCTTCGGCTTTCTTTAAGATCACTTTGAGCGCTTCTTCTTTTGGTTGAATCGTACAGATCGGTACACCTCTTTTGATTATGCCTGCTTTTTCGGCAGCAATAAGAGGTATAGTCGAGCCAAGAAACTGAGTATGTTCAAGTTCTATAGGTGTTATTATGCAAACATCGGGTGAGACAATGTTTGTCGAATCCAATCGCCCCCCTAATCCTACCTCGATAACTTGAGCATCGAAACCAGCTATGCGGAAGGCGCAAAAGGCTATTAGGGTAGTCAATTCAAAATATGTTGGCAACTCATTGCCAGGAAAATCATCTTGAGTCCTGCCTTCGACTAAGGAATAGACTTCTTCAGCAGCTTTCAGCAAGAACTCATCTGGCATCTCTATACCTGATTCGGTGATTCGTTCTTTCCAAGAAAGGATATGGGGAGAAGTGTAGAGTCCGGTTCGCAGTTCAGAGGCTTCGAGTGTTTTTGCAATCAATGTTGCGACCGAGCCCTTTCCCTTCGAACCTGCCACATGTACAGTCAATCTTCCCAAATGCGGATTGCCGAGCTGGGAGGCCATCCAATACATTCGATCCAGCTTGAATTCGGTTGCTTGACCTTTTTCGACATTGACATAGCCAAGGACAAAATCAAAAACTCCATCAATGGATGAAAAATGTCTAATATTCACGCATAGAGCATGCGCAATGCAATTAAGTTCGTCAAGAGAGGTTGTTTGTTGTTCAAAATAGATTTGTGCTTTGATAAAAGGCTAGCTTCAACTTGCCGATAAGCTTAGATGAGGATGATGTGAGAAATATTCATGCAGCAGAAGAAAGGCAGCCTGCGAAGTCCCCGATACACCGCCGGGGGCGTGGTTGGGGATCTCCACAAAAGACATTTTCTCAATCTGATGAATCTACAAGAATAGACCAACCTCTGCACCTCCATGACAAACAAGTAGTTGTAATTATCGAGTCAGAAGGGGCTGTTTTTGATATTCATAGATATTGGCACGAAATGGCCTATCTGCCTTCTTTTATTGGTTGCTTTGGGGGCAATGTCGATCCATCGATTGTGGGTGAAGTATGGAGGACAGTCGCTCTTGAGACATCTTTACGTGGAGAGCATCCGATTGTCATTCTTCTTGCAGCTCTTAGGGTTCTAAATACACTTTTCCCTTCAATGCAGAGAGCAGTGATTATCAAGACTCTAGAAAAATATAGTCTCTCAGAAAAGACCCTTGAAGATCTTTTTAATATGAACGAAAAACATCCTGCAGAGATGTTGATCATAGATTGGTTTTCTATGGCCGAAGGTTTGATTCAGGAGATTGGAAGAGTACCCCATTTCAGCACAGCCGAAGAATTCTTGCACAGCGCAAAATATATTGCTCCTCGTTCAACAGTGCTTGTCTATAGCCATCTTGCTGAACTTTCGGCCATGAGAATGTGGCAAAATGCTGGGCTTGGAGAGTGTTTCTATCGCATTGCTGGAAGAGAAAGAGGAAAGCCTGGCGAGTATCTCCGAGCTGCCCTTTCTGCAGGCTTTGAGCGTTCGAGCATGGTTGCTATTGGTTCATCGGCAACTATGTTTCGTGCTTCTCAGCTTGCTGGCATTCGCTTTTATCCAATCACTCCAGGGCTGGAAGAAGATGCCTGGAAGATATTGGCTGAACATTGGTTTCCAGCTTATCTTCGTGGTGAAGCATGGAAAATCGATATGAATGCAGAGCCTTTCTACGAGCAGATATGTCAAGAATTCAATGTCTTGCAGACTTCAAAGACTATAGCTTCACGTTTGCATCTAATATCATCAAAATTCGAAGAATAGAATATTCAAAGGCCATTGTGGATTTCTGTTGAATTTTTCTATTAGAGTCTTGAGCATTTCTGTCTCGCTCTCGGAGAAGGCTTTTCTAAAATTAGAACCATAGAAAGTCGAGGCATCTAGCCATGCTTCCAATTGTTTTTCATCTATAGGCCTGGAATAGGAAGTCTTAAGCATAGTCTTTTGAACATCGAAAGCGCTTATGGTCGACTTCATTTTGTCGAACCATTCCTTTGTAGAACATATTTTAGAGTCAAAATTTGTAAAGGTTGGTCCATGTCCAAGTTCATTTTCAAAAGCCAAGAAATGACTGCAAAACTCCTTTTCCTTGTCGTTGAGATTTTCCATGGCTATTAGTGCGCTAGAAAGGCGCGAAGATGCTTCTATATCTACATCGAAAGCTGTTAATCGAAAGGATTCATTTTCTTTACATTCTGTAAGCCCAGCTAAAATCTCGTATATAGCGATGGGAACACGACAGAATTCGCATAGAATCACAAATGATGGCTTGAGCTCTGACAAGAAACATTTTAGTGCGGCACTTACAGCACTAGAGGTTGTAAGTTCTTCATATATAGCAACTTCAGGTTGGATTATTTCTTCTTCTGTTTTGCTCAGGTTTTCAAGCTCCAAGCGAGCTTCTTTATTGTTTAGCAAGACAAAAGCTTTGCCTTCGCGAGTTCTCCTCAGCGCTTCCATCGTATAGAATCCGGATCGCGGATCGACAATTATGATATTATCGATTGGCTTAAGTGGAAGAGCATTAAAAGCTGCCGTGCGTATGGCGAGGAGTCGTTCCGTAGCCGAAGATTCGCTGCGAATCCTCCAATGAAGCCGAGATTCGCCTTTTCTCGACCAAACGAGGTTTACATCTTCAATTTGTCTTATATCTTCAGGCTGTATTGCTAGTTGAGCCTCTCTTCGGATCAAGACATCTCGACGCTTAGAACCTTCGAATCCAAGACTACCGGGAATATAGAAAAGTCTTCCCATAAGGGAAGGTGGTAAATATTGTTGGGCTACCCAATGTTCTCGATATGCATGAGGATACTGATAGCCTTCTCCGTGGCCAAATGCCTCTTTATCGCGGTTTGAATCTTTTAAATGGTCTGGGACTTCGGCCTGTTCCGATTGCACAGCTTCTAAGGCATCGAAGTAGCAGAGAATGGAGTTAGATTTTGGAGCAAGTGCACAATATAGAGTTGCATGTACGAGATGAAGCTGACCTTCAGGCAAGCCCACACGATCAAAGGCTTGGGCGCAGGAATTAACCACCGTAATCGCTTGGGGATCTGCAAGGCCAATGTCCTCACAAGCAAGGATGAGAAGTCGCCTCAAGATAAAATCGGGATCTTCTCCTGCGTATATCATACGCGCAAGCCAGTATAGGCTTGCATCAGGGTCGGAGCCTCGTACACTTTTTATAAAGGCACTGATGGTATCGAAGTGGTAATCGCCATCTTTGTCGTATAGCACTGCGCGGCGTTGAATGCTTTCCTCTGCATCTTTCATGCTGATAAAAAGGTTCGATCCTTTCTGAGGGGGCCAAGGAGAACTGCTGGTTTCGATAGCTAGCTCCAAGGCATTGAGTAGACTGCGCGCATCACCATCTGCTGTCTCTATGATATGCTCGAGCGCTCCATCCTCAAATCCAATATTGTATAGGCCATATCCTCGCTCTTTGTCTTCGAGGGCTTGGCGCGCTATTTTGAAAAGGTCTTCTTTCGTAAGCTGCTTGAGGACAAAGACTCGAGAGCGCGAGAG
>DMNL01000002.1:3440-5648 GCA_003452735.1 Spirochaetaceae bacterium | reverse complement strand
GGTTGCATTATATTGGCTTCTCTTGGAATTGTGCGGCGGAATACCTGGACATTTCCATCGATCTCTTCAATGCGCAGCACAAATTCATTCAGCCCAGTAGTGAATGGCAGATCGAGAATTCGATAATTGCCAGGTTCGAGCAGAACTTGGCGAATAGGTTTTCCATTCACTTCGACGGATACTCTTGCAGTCTTTCGTATAGAAAATTCTGTTTGATTGTCTATATATCCCGTGCGCACTATATATTGTCTATCTTCGAGGTTTTCTAAAGACATGGCATAAAGCGAGGGCTGAGATTGATTGCTGACTCCAGGAATGTTGATCTTTCCAATTTTTGCTCTTGAATGTTTGGCGGTGCTGTCCCGTAGAACATACGCCGAATCCAGATTCCAAGAAAAACCTTGAGAACTCCCAAAAGCATATGATAGAAGAGCATCTGCAAAGAGATGAGCTCCCTTTATATCGATCATCGAGTTGAGGCGTGTAGAAAAGAGGGCCGTGCCATCTGAGAAATCGGATACCTGGAAGTTCGATTCATTCTGGATAAAGCCAGCAAAAGGCGCTGGTCGGATAATAGGCTTATAATTCTGAAATTGTTCAGGCACAAAGTCGATGTCTATAACAGGGCTATATTCTGGCGGAATGGTAATAGAAAGGCTAAGCAGTAATTCGCTAAATTCAAAGGAAATGCCAGCAATAGAAAAATCCTTGGCAGTGAGCCAATCGAGCTCGTCGAATAGTGTATCGAAGATTACCGAGTATATATCAGGCCGAAGGTAATTTATGAGCAGCCGCGAAGCCACTTCTTTTTTGAGAATTGGTTCGTTATGCCATATTCCTGTATCTATATCTCCTATCGGTTTGCCATTTATGCTGATAGAGAATTGAATCTCTAGCTCTGGTATGACAGCCTCGCGGATAATCGGTGTCTCCTGGATTTGTGCGTTCAATACAGAGGAAAGCTCAATAATTAGAATAAATAAAAGAATGCCTACTTTTTTTCTTTTCAACATTTCATACTCGCTTGGGCCTCTAAATAAGCCTTAAGGCTCAGCGCTTTCATGCTCATTCAAGAGTGCATAGATGATTCATTCGATTTTTGCGGTCAGCGAACCTGTATAACTTTTGCCAGGAACCGCGTCCTCGCATGGAATGAAGAATTTTCGCACATTGCCAGGTAGCAAATTCTGACCATTGATTGCATTTAGGGCTTCATCTTTAAGCGTGATTGTCGATAAGGAACCAGATATCTTCAATACAGGATCGTTGATAAGACCATGGCGAGTACCGCTATTGGTGATTGTTACAAAGAAACCCTTCTTGCCTTCTTGTTCTCCATACTCAACCTTTGTAACAGCTATCTTATGGCTGACATTTGGCGGAGCTACATAAAGCGCTGCGATATATCGAAACATCACCTTGACGCCAGAAGTCTGTTGTTGGCTAAAGTCGATGGGGACCTGCTCTGCGATAATGCGATAAGCGACTTCTTTTGCTAGGGATGGGTTTCCTTTGTATTGTACCTTGATATTCTGGAAGGAGTTGGGCTGTACCACAATCCGAGTTGGAAAAATAGCGAATTGATTGTCGGCGGGCGCATTGATTTCATTACCATTTTCATCTATTTCGCGAGTTGTTGCTTTTATGGTTATAGCGATTTGCTGTGAACTATCATTTGTGATTCGAAAACTTGCAATGCTATTTGCACCGCTAGGCGAGATGGTGGTCGACATGGGCATGAAAGTAAATGCTGTTGCTGTTGTTGCGATTAGGATTAAAAAGATGGCGGCTATAATAGGCTTGAGACAAGAATGTCTTTGATACATGCGTTCCTCCCGCTATTGTTATTATTCTATATGCAAAAGAGGATAAATGCAATTGCATTCTGTGGTCGCTTGACAATCTCTTTATCTGCTGATATAAGAGCTTCTGTCGTTCGCGGCAAGGAGCGGGCGGTTAGCTCAGTTGGTTAGAGCACCAGTATGACACGCTGGGGGTCGCAAGTTCGACTCTTGCACCGCCCAATGCCTTTATATGATAGGCCGCTGTAGCTCAGTTGGTAGAGCAATGGACTGAAAATCCATGTGTCATCAGTTCGATTCTGATCGGCGGCATAGAGCCACCTCATTATGAGGTGGCTTTTTTGTGCGCCAGAGGCAAGACATCTACGCTGGATGCTCGCGATAGGGTGTATAGGCTGCATCGAGA
>DMNL01000002.1:0-3241 GCA_003452735.1 Spirochaetaceae bacterium | reverse complement strand
ACTTTTTCGACAAGCTCCGGATCTTCGCCCGAGAGCGGCTGCCCCTCTTCGATTTTCTCAAGTATCCTATCCAAATCGAAATAGCATAACCCAATAGCAAACTCATCGCTTATGCCTGGAGCTAAATCTGGGCTGGGTTCTTTTTCGATGATTTTTTCAGGAATGCGGAGCTCTTTTGCCAGTTCGAATACCTGTGTCTTATAGAGATGCACTATGGGTTCTATATCGCTCGAATCATCTCCCCACTTGACATAGAAACCTGTAAGAAGCTCTGTTCTGTTGATAGTTCCAACAACCGCATAACCTCTCTGTTCTGCTTCATAATAGAGAGCTATCATTCTGAATCGATTTTTAGTTCTATAGTATGCAAGATTTTTTCTGTTCGATTGTCCACCTGCACTTTTAAGATCGTTGATATAGGGTGTGCTGGTCTTTAGCCATAGAGCCTTAGCATAGTTTTCCTGAATTTTTCTTGAGAATAGAAATGCTGGAGGTTTTGTCCTATAGATTCCAAGACTTCTGACAAGGGACGAAATGTTCTTTACCGAATAATGAATGCCAAGACTTCTGCATACCAACAGAGAATCCGGGACTGTCCTTCTTGATGAATCTCGTTCTGGCAAAATGAGACCAAAGACCTTTTCCCGACCCAGGGCTTCTGTCAAGAGTTTGCCGACGACGGCAGAATCGACTCCCCCGCTGATGCCTATCACGGCTCCTTCGAATTCATACTTGGCAATCTGCGCTCTGATGAATTCTACGATTCTTTCCTTTTCATTGGACAGATTGATTTCTACTGGCATAAAAAGCCTCTTTTATATCTACAATAATGCCTTTATAGGCGAGTCGAATAAAGAGTTGCCATATTGACGCCGCCGATATATTCAAATATAGCATGAATGCTGTAGAGATTTGCCAAGGAGGAAAATCGCATGAAGATACTGGTGATCGGTGGGGCAGGGTATATCGGGAGTCATGTTGCGAGAATGCTTGCCGATAAGGGCAACAAGGTCAGCATCATAGATAACCTATCTACCGGCACGGAAGAGAATCTTTTTGCCGATTATGATTTCTACAAGGGCGATATTCTGGATTATTCTTGGCTAGTTTCCATAATAAAGCATGGATTCGATGCAATAGTGCATCTTGCTGCGGCAAAGGCTGCGGGCGAGTCTATGATCCGACCCGAAAAATACGCGACTCAGAACTTGACTGGAACGATAAACATTCTCAATTCCGTAGTTGAAGCGGGGATTCCTTTAATAGTGTTTTCTTCTTCGGCAGCCATCTATGGGGAGCCCAAATATCTACCAATAGATGAAGCTCATCCCAAGGAACCAACAAATTTCTATGGTTTTACAAAGCTCGAAATCGAGCATCTTCTCGAATGGTATGATAGGCTAAAGGGGATCAAATTCGCGGCGCTGCGCTATTTCAATGCAGCTGGTTACGATATCGAAGGCAGGATACAAGGTCTAGAGAAAAATCCAGCCAATCTTGTGCCCGTCATAATGGAAGTGGCCGCGGGAATGAGGCCAAGGCTCGAAATATTCGGTACCGATTATCCTACACCCGATGGCACAGGCGTGCGCGATTATATCCATGTAACGGATCTTGCCGAAGCCCATTGTGCAGCTTTGAGCCATCTGGCTGAAGCAAGGCAGAGCTTTGCAGTAAACCTAGGTTCGGAAAGAGGCCTATCTGTGCTGGAAATTCTGCAAGCTGCACGGCGAATCACTGGTCGTTCGATTCCAGTTTCGACTGTAGGGCGGAGGCCAGGAGACCCGGCTAAACTGATCGCGTCCAGCGCAGCTGCCAAACGACTCTTGGGATGGAAAGCAAAATACTCTGATGTAGATACAATTATCGCCACGTCGTGGCGCGTCTACGAAAAGCATTTGGCATAGGCATTTCGATTGATTCAAATCTGCTTGGAAAGGAAAGGAAAAGACCATGACAGAACTTGCTAAGGCATTTGAATTCTTGGAGGCTCAGGAGAAGGGCATTATCGAATTGGAGAGTCTCCTCACTGCTTACCCCGCGCTCGCTCCCGAATCAGGGGGCATTGGAGAGATTGAGAAAGCCGCTGCCCTAGAAGCGTGGCTCAAGGCACAAGGAATTTCAGATATTAAGCACTACGATGCGCCCGATCCACGTGTTCCTTCGAAACTGCGCCCAAATCTGGTAGCGACGATTCCTGGAAAACACGCAGAAGGCCCGCTTTGGATCATGTCTCACCTGGATGTCGTGCCGGAGGGCGAACTAAGCTTATGGGATAGTGACCCCTGGAAGGTGGTCGTTAAGGATAGCAAGCTCTATGGCAGAGGCGTAGAAGACAATCAGCAAGGCCTTGTATCATCAGTATTTGCTGCAATAGCATTCGTAAAACAGGGTATTATTCCGGAGCGCACTATAAAGCTCTTGTTCATAGCCGATGAAGAGGTCGGTTCCAAATTTGGCATCCAATACCTTCTTGAAAATCATAGCCTTTTTGGAAAAGATGATCTCATAATAGTTCCCGATGGTGGCTCGGTCGATGGAACAGAAATCGAGGTAGCCGAGAAGAATATCTGCTGGCTTAAAATAACGACAAAGGGAAAACAAACCCATGCCGCAATGCCGGACAAGGGCGCTAATGCATTTCTTGCTGCTTGTGACCTTACACTGCGCATCCACAGGCTGGAAAAATCCACTTTTACCGCTAGAGATCCTCTGTTTTCACCAGATCGCACAACCATAAATCCCACCAAAAAAGAAGCAAATGTTCCCAATATCAACACAATTCCAGGGGAGGACGTTTTCTATTTCGATATGCGCATTCTACCCGTATATCCAGTATCTATGATGCTCGAAGAGGTATCGAAGCAGGCCCATGCCATAGAAGCTGAATACAATGTAAAAATAGAATTCGAAGTGATTCAGTCGAATGAATCGAGGGCTACGCCAGCAGATGCTCCGGTGGTAAGGATACTAGCGGAGGCTATAAAGCGGGTATATGGAGTCGAAGCAAGGGCAATCGGAATAGGAGGCGGAACGGTGGGCGCTTATCTGCGCAAGGCTGGTTTTGATTGTGTAGTATGGTCCAAGATGAACGAGACGGCACACCAGCCCAACGAAAACGCGGATATTGCGAATATAATCGGGGATGCAAAAGTCTTTGCCGCGCTAGCGATGGCTCCTTAGAAAATCATAAACGAGCTGGTACCTTTAATCTTTGGCCGATTCTTAAAATCGAATTCAG
>DMNL01000142.1 GCA_003452735.1 Spirochaetaceae bacterium | reverse complement strand
CCACTTACAGCTTACTGCGAACACGAAGAATGTCTAAGGGATTCTCTCTATACATATCGATATTATCTAGTGGATGGTCAGGAGTGCCCCGCCCTATACTTCGATCCTCTAATCATAATAGGAGGGGACCGTACCAAGCACGATGGACGTGAACCAAACTACTGCACCAGATGCGACGATCATCATTATCTGCCCGCAAAGGAATATACTTTCTTCACTCTTAAGCCTTTTGGCGAGCTTGCTGCCCGTGGAAATATTGCGCCACTCTTCGCTGAGTTGGCTGCTCTCCAGGGAAATATCGAAGAATCGAGGCTCTATTCATCTATACGAGGTCGTTGTGCAGAAGAGATAGAACGTGAGATGCAGATGAATTCTCTCAAGGTACCTTTAATAGCCGAACGAGCCCTTGTATATCTGTATGCCGAGCAAAACCTGTTATCCGAAGAGCAGATGCGCTTTTTTATCCAAAAGCTGAATCTCGATAAGGATTATCTCAGTCAGAGACTAGCTGACAATCGAAGGCCTTTGGCGCTTTAAGGCGTTAGGGATCTTATAGATTGTTGTCTTAGGGATATAGCATAGAATCAAAGCCTTATTATGTAGCTTGAAATCCTTCTAATATTTCTTTTGCTTTTAAGGCGAATTGTTTCGCCATATCCGCTGAAGCAAAGCTTGCGCGATAAAAAGCCTCTCCCCCTCCTCCTTTTCCACCTAAATTCAACATAATTTCTGAAAGAACCGCTGAAAGCGCTGGGAATCGCGCTTTTGCAGGGACTTGTATGATAATAGTGGAATTAAGAAGGCAAGAAGCTATTGCTGGCCTTCCAAGCGATACAGCTGCTTTGCAAAGCATAGTACCCCAATCTGCATCTTCCTTCTCTAGCGTAAACTGAATTATGTCTGAGGGTCCTGCATGGATCGAAGCAAGCTTGGCCTCGGCTTCAGCATACTCTACCAAGCATCTCTTGGCTCTTTTTTCCAATGAAGCAGACTTTTCTAGAATCTCACGCAATCGTATAGAAATATCACCAATGCTGGATCCAAGCAAAGTAGCAGCTTCTCTATTGTCCTCATAAGCCCTGGACATGAGCTCTATGGCATGAGCTCCAGATGCAAAATACATGCGTACATGGCCTTTATAGCGCTCGAGCGAAAGCACCTTGAGAGCTCGAACTTGGCCTGTTCGTTCCAGATGAGTCCCTCCACATGGAGAGCAATCATAGCCTTGAATCTCGACGACACGAATAACAGCTTCGTTTATTGGAGGCCTTTTTCTAAGTCTAAAGGTCGAAATATCTTCTGGAGGACAGTAATGTATCAAAACCGCTGCATCCCTCTCTATCCAGGCCTCGACCTCGGTTTCGATCTGCGCAAGCGGCAGCTCAGCTGGATCTTTTGCTGAAACATCGATTGTGCAATACTCTGTTCCAAGGTGAAAAGAAATCGTATGAATGCCATATTCCTCTTCGAGCACCGCTGAAAGTAGATGTTGTCCTGTATGCTGCTGCATGTGGTAGAGACGCCTTGGCCAATCGAGGCTCAAATGTACGGCTGAACCAGGCTTTAAAATTTCTTCCTCTTTCTCATTTTGCAGCTCGATATAATGCCATATCTCACCTTCTATCTCCTGAACATCCATAACCTGCTTATCTTCAATAAAACCTAAGTCCGCTGGCTGTCCTCCGCCCTCTGGGTAGAATATTGTCTCGCTCAGCAAAACACCTAATATAGTAGAGCCTCTATTGACTACAGGTTTGGTAGCCTTAACAACGACATCCGCTTCCTTAAGCCATGGATCGAGATAAAACAACCTTTCACCTAGCATTTCGGCATTCATCGATTCGCCTCTAGCTGTCTACCTTCTTCATAATCGACTTCCTCTTCTTCGAAAGGCTGATCGGGAACATAGACTGGATGCACAACACCATTCTCATTTTGGACACGGATTGCGATAGCCTTACTCACTCCAGATTCCTCCATCGTGATACCAAGCAAGGTGTCGGCACTAGCCACTGTCTTCTTATTATGAGTGATCACAATGAATTGGCTCATTGTGCCGAATTCTCTCAAGAGATTCACAAGCTGTACTATATTGGCTTCATCGAGAGCCGCATCTATCTCGTCCAAAAAACAGAATGGCGAGGGTTTGACCATATAGGTTGCAAAAAGAAGCGCAATAGCCGTGAGTGTCCTTTCTCCTCCGGAAAGCAAAGAGATGTTTTCGAGCTTCTTGCCTGGAGGCTGAGCAAAGATTTCTATGCCACTCTCTAGGACATGGTCGGGATCCGAAAGCCGTAGCTCTGCTCTTCCTCCACCAAATAGTCTTCGGAATATATTGTGAAAATTCTTTTTGATTTTATTATAGGTTTCCACAAAAAGCTGTGCGCTTTCGGTTCTTATCTCATTGGTGATCCTTACAAGGTCTGCTCGCGCTTTTACGAGATCATCATATTGCCCCGAAAGAAATTCAAAGCGCTGTTTCACTGGCTCGAATTCCTCGGGAGCCATAAGGTTTACAGAACCTAGTGACGATAGAGAAGCCTTTAAGGATACAAGCCTTTCCTTGATTTCAGAAACAGGAGAACGAATTTCATACATTCGGCTTTCGAAAGCTAGTAAATCTCGAGAATAGAGATCTACAAAATTATCCTTGAGGTTGCGAATCTCTGTCTCGCTTTGCGCTTTTGCAGTATGTAAGTTTTCGAGCTCTTGTTGAATGGACTGCAGATTCTGCTCGAGCTCTGTCGACTCTTTGCGCTTGTCTCCAAGATCTTCAGTCGCTCGACTAATGGATTTATCGAGCTCCGACATTTCCTCTGTTAGAAGTCTACCCTTATGCTCTATCTCTGTAAGCTCTTCCTGTAACAATTTGATTTCTTCTTCGAGCTTTTCGCAGCGTCTTTGCTGATCTAAGAGCTCGCTAGCAACTTCGCG
>DMNL01000123.1 GCA_003452735.1 Spirochaetaceae bacterium | reverse complement strand
GCAGGGTTATCCGTTGCAGTTGGGGGGAGTTCTCTAAATGGAGCGTCGAGGGTTACTCCAAAGCTTAGGCTGGATTTGAAGAGATCAAAGCCTAGAGAGGCGAGCCATCCAGGAATAAAATTATTTTTTGCGGGATTAGTTTCAATAAATACAAAGCGATCGGCTCTATAGATATCATAATTTGCATCGAAATAGGATGGGATGAATCCCTCCTGGAGATATCTAAACTGAGCGCGATAGGAGACTAGGCCAAAGGCGCGCCCCCTTATGCCCGCGATAGCTCCCATAGCCTTATTCATTTCATATGCTCCTTCTCCGAAGGGGATGAGCGAAAATGCAGGGCTTTGGATAAGAGGCAAGGTTATGTCGGCTCCAACTACATAGATCAGTTTCGTTGCCAGAGTCTGATAAGGAGAACCAGTATACAATAATGGATCTCGATCGAACACGCTAGTTACTCCTAGCTGTAGTTTTCCAAAAATGCTTTCGCCCATAAAGGCTAGTGGTCTCGCATAGACACGTCCTCCTATGACATCGAACTTGGAGATATTTCCCGTGAGTGCTTCCAATCCCAAATAAGGAAAGTTAAAGAGGCTTCCATCGACCCCCAATTGCATGCCAAATACGCGTCGTTGAGGCAAAAAGCGCATATTGGAATAGTTTTCGACTATGAGACCATTGCCAAGGCTAAAATCAGAGATTGAGCCCATTTTTATATAGAATGGATCTTCCCATTGTTGACCATAGCGGATATAGAGAATCTTAGGTAAATAGACATCGAAAATATTCTGGCCTTGCTGAGGAATCCAGTCAGGTTCATATATTTCGAGATTTGTATTGCTTCCAGTACCAAGCTTGAATCTCAGCAATAGGTCGAGGCCAATGCCAAATTTCCCAATGTTGAACTCAGGCTGCAGGCCTACTTTAGACCAGCTTTCGAACTTTGACGGGTCACTGGGATCAGGCAAGAGATCCGTCCCCAGGTTTGCTGCAAAGCCAAATGAAGGATTTGTTCCTTGCTGCGCGAAAATAGGAAGAGATACAAGAATAAGAGCGAATAATAAGAATGCTTTTTTCACGATAGGCCTCCTTCTACTTTACTTTTTTAAAAATTATACTATATTTTCGATTCATTTGTATATTATCTTTATTGACTTTTATAGAGGAAAAGCAGAAATGGATTTTTTCGAACGCATTGAATGTAGAGCAGATAAAATGGACACCTTGCTTTGCATTGGCTTGGATCCCGCGTTTTCGAGAACTGAGATAGAGAAGAGGGGGATTTCTTCGTGCGCAGCTCTAGCACTAGAGCAAAATTTGAGAATCATAGAAGGCACTACATCTTATGCGTTGGCTTTCAAGCCCAATATTGCATTCTACGAGGCCCTGGGTGATGCCGGCATATCCGCTTTGTATAAGACTATAGCTCAGATTCCCGAAGAAGTTCCAATTATCATAGATGCAAAGAGAGGAGATATTGCTAATACGGCAGAAGCTTATGCTCAAGCAATTTTTGGAGAGCTTAAAGCCGATGCGGTTACATTGAATCCATACTTGGGTCTCGATACTCTAGAGCCATTTCTGCGATGGAGCGATAAAGGAGTTTTTGTGTTATGTCGGACCAGTAATCCTGGAGCAGGATTCCTCCAAGATATCATGGTGAACAAAGACCCTCTTTACTTAGAGATAGCCAAGAGATGCTCCGCTTTGCCAATAAGTATCGGACTGGTTGTGGCAGGTAATGATATAGAGGCGCTTCAGAAGGTTAGAAGAGTTGCACCTTCATCCTGGTTTCTAAGCCCCGGTATTGGTGCACAAGGGGGAAGAGCTGATCTTGCATTTGCTGCGGGCGCAAGGAGCGATGGCAAAGGCATACTCGTTGCTTCAGCACGTTCTATTTCGGAAGCGCAAAGGCCCGACAATGTTGCTCTAGAACTGAGAGATGAAATTAGGAGGGCAAGAGACTCCTTTTTGTCTAAAGCTTCAAAACCTTCTCAGAAAGCTACAAAAGCTACAGATGAAGTCGTTTCCTTGAAGCGCGATTTTATCGATGCTTTGCTCTCTACTGAGTGCTTCAGATTGGGCGAATTTGCGCTTAAGAGCGGCAGGAAAAGCCCTTTCTATATCGATCTTCGGAATCTTGTAGCAGACCCAGAAGCTATGAGGATTGCAGGCAGAGCTTATGCCTATCTCGCATCATGTTGTGATTATGACATTATAGCTGGAATTCCTGTTGCAGGCTTGCCTCTTGCTACCGCGGCCTCGCTAGAAATTGGCAAGCCTATGATCTGGCCTAGAATGCCTTTCAAGGAGCATGGTACAGGAAAGCATATCGAAGGCAGATATGCCAAGGGAGATCGCGTTCTTTTGCTAGATGATCTAATAACAACAGGTGCAAGCAAACTAGAGGCTATAGAAATATTGCGATCTGAAGGGTTAGAGATAAACGATTTAGTTGTTCTGATAGAGAGGGGCAGCGAGGGAAGGGTGGATATGGAGCGAGAAGGGGTAAGGCTGCATGCATTGATGCATGTCAATGAACTCTTTGAATCGCTGAAAGAGAATGGTAAGATAAGCGAAGTACAGTACTCTGAGCTAGTAGATTTTGGAAAGACAATATAGCAAGTAAGAGCATTTAGTTGAAATCTGAAAATCCCAAGCTTTTATATTTCCTACGACACATATTAAAAGTCTGATTTTAATCCGATATGACTTCGGGATGAGCTCTAGCTAAAGAAATGTCCTTCAAACTTTTTGATTTTGCATACTCGACAATTATATTTTCCATTTCCTTCCAGAAAGGTCCCACATAGCAAGTATCGAATCTTGAGCAGGCTTTCTTTGTACTTCTCCGAGAGGCACAAGGCACTATCTCCAGAGTCTCTCCTACCGCGTATAGCACATCATAGGCGGAAATCTCTTCAGGCTTTTTGTTCAGCGAAAAGCCTCCTCCTGGCCCACGCGAGGATTTAATTATGCCGGCTTTTCTAAGTTTATAGAAAATCTGCTGAAGAAATTCAGGAGAGAGATTTTCAATTTGGGCAATCTTATTTAAAGAGACAGGTTTTTGTTCTTCCGATATTGCCACAAGCGAGAGGATTGCTTTTATAGCGTAAAGGCCACGTGTAGTCATGCGCATAGTTCAAACCTCTTTTTCAATTTTTAT
>DMNL01000076.1 GCA_003452735.1 Spirochaetaceae bacterium | reverse complement strand
CTAGGGAGCTAGCTAAGATAAAGGCTGCAGAAGCCGAAGAAGCAAGCCGCTTAAAAGCTGCTGCAAAGCAAGCCGCAGATGCAGCGATTGCTGATGCCGAAAGCAGAATGGCATGGGCTAATGAGAATCAGATTCGGGCTGACTATGAACAAGAATACAAGAATGCGAGTGTTGCTATGGTTAGCGCCTATGTAGCCTATGGAAATGAAGACTATCTGCTCTCAAAACAAAAAGCAGAAGAAGTTTCGAGTATTTTCTCAAATGATTTTCAAGCTCAAGTAGCGGCGGACCGGGCTGCAAAAGAACAACTAGCAAAGGATAAAGCAGCTGCCGAGGAGGTCATGCCAAAGGCGCGAGATCGCATGGTATGGGCTGATCTAAACAACATCAAAGCTGACTATTCAGCGGTTTACAATTCTGCACATTCTGCGATGGAAGCCGCTGAAAAAGCTTATCAGTTAGAGAAATACGCTGCTGCTACCCAATTGGCTAACGAGGTCCTCTCGACGCTCTCCTCTGAATTTGAGGCTAAAGTAGCTAGCGAAAGAGAAGCCAAGGAAATGGAAATCGAAATCCAAAAGGCTTCAAAAGCAGCCGAAGCTTTGGGTATTGCTCATAGCAGAATGGCATGGGCGGTTCAGGTTGATCTCGCCTCTGATTATCCCGACGAATACCGCGATGCTGACACTTCTATGCAAGCAGCAGACAAAGCCTATAGTGAAAAAGCCTACGATGCCTCTGTAGCGCTTGCCAATGATGTTGTCCGTATCATCTCCGATGATCTGATGGCAGAGGTGAATGCCTTGAGAGCAGCCGCAGAACAGCTTGCTGCAGATAAAGCAATGGCCGAGGAGGTCATGCCAAAGGCGCGAGATCGCATGGTATGGGCTGATCTAAACAACATCAAAGCTGACTATTCAGCGGTTTACAATTCTGCACATTCTGCGATGGAAGCCGCTGAAAAAGCTTATCAGGTAGAGAAATATGCTGCTGCTACCAAGCTAGCCGATGAGGTCCTCTCAACACTTTCGCCCGATTTTGAGGCCAAGGTGGCCGCCGATCGTGCCGAAAAAGAAACCCAGGAACTCGTCGCTCAAAATAAAAAATATGCAGAGACAGCTATTTCTGATGCAAAGAGCCGCTATGATTGGGCAGCCTCTAAGAATGCAGCTAACAACTATCCAGATCTCTTCAAAGAAGGAGGAGATTTGCTAGCCGACGCCCAAACCGCATTCAATGCTCTCGATTATGTACGTGCAAAGGATCTCGCTGCACAGGCTTATTGGACCCTTATGGAAATTGGCGAATTTGCTCCTCTGCCGGCAACATATAAGGTAAGGCTCATTCCCGAACGCAGAGATTGCCTCTGGAGAATTGCTGAGTATCCATTCGTCTACAATAATCCATATAAGTGGCCAGTCCTGTACGAGGCGAACAAGAAGACTTTCAAGGATCCTTCTAATCCGAATCTCATATTCCCCGATCAAGTGTTAACAATTCCTAGCATAAAGGGAGAAGTGCGCAAGGGAGCATGGGATCCGAAAAAAACCTATCAACCGCTCTCTAAGTAAGTGCTTAGACAATAAAATTGGGCCGCCCATTCGGGCGGCCTTTTTTTTATAATAAATCTATGGAGCCGGGATCTAGAAATAGAATGCCCTAAGATAAGCTATCATATCCAAGTGGTCGGAGGCGGCAATAGTCTCTCTAATGGCATGCATGGCCAGCAAGGGATGGCCTACATCCACTGTAGGGACGCCTGTTCGGCTTGCCGTGATAGGACCTATCGTCTTTCCTGGCTGAATATCGGCACGGGCCATATAGAGTTGGGTTTTTATACCTGCTTTGCTAGCTATCGTATGACCAATTTGCCGAGAAGTGAAATCTGTTGCATAATTCATGTTGGCATTGGATTTTAGAGCAATACCCCTGCCTAAGAGCGGCGTATAGAAGTCATCAAATTTATCCGGATAGCCAGGATGCCATGCTTGCGCTCCATCTATTGAAACACAGGCTGAACAAGCTAGTGCTCTATATAAATCCTGACCAAGACTGCGTGAAGCAAGTGTAATTCTGGCAAGAACATCACGCAGGTAGGAGGATTGAGCTCCTCCAACAGTCATCGAACCTATTTCTTCTGCATCGAAAAAACATGCGACCTGCGTTGATGCTTGGGCTTGTACACTTATAAAAGCTTCTATCAATGCGGCACAGCCAGCAAGATCATCTAGCCTTGGTGCATTGATGAGCGAATTATCGAAAAAGCGAGAAGGTTCGGTGTCATAGAGCCTAAGATCGGATGAGATGATTGTTTTAGGGTCTACTCCGAGCTCTTGAGAAATACGCATCATGATTTCTGAATAGGAAGCGCTTGCAGTCTCGTTTTCTTTTTCAGATTCGCTTTCGGATTCAGACTCTTTTCTATTGAGAGTCGCTAAACCAAAAAGAGCTGGCAGTTGCTGGTTTAGATTGTATTCAAAACCCTTGTTGATGTCTCGGTTCAAATGGATAGCAAGATTTGGGATGACTGCAATAGGTTCATGACTTATATAAAAGCGCTGGTGTATATCTTTGTTTTCCAGCACTGCGAGAGCCCCAGCCACTCCAAGCGGTCTATCGAGCCAACCTGATAGAATTGGCGAGCCATAGGATTCCAGCGCAAGCCGGAGATAGCCCCTAGACTGAAGTTCTTTTTCTGGACGAATCTTGAGCGCAGGGCTATCGGTATGGGCTCCAGCGATAAGAAATCCGGATTCAGAAGGTGGTTTTAAACCCATTCTAAAAGCAACAAGAGAGCAGCTTCCTCGAACTACATAGTAAGAAACCCCGGGCTCGAGCTGCCATATTTCTCGCTCATCCAATTTAATGGCTCCATGTGCTTCAAGAATACCTGTAAGGTTATCTATAGCCTGAAAAGGTGTTGGTGATGCGTCAACAAAATCCATTAAGTTCTTTATCATCTGTTCCATCCAATAACTCCTTTCCCAAATTCTTCTCTACCGAATTTTCCTTTACCGAACTCTCTGCGGTAGAAACAGCTATTAGCTCTCCTAATGAGGCTTTCCATCGATCACAGTCCAACAAAAGACGAAATAGTTCTTCCCTCAATTGCTTGATATTTGCTCTAAGCTCCTGATCTTGATAAAGAAGCTCGTACTCTAGTATTCTCTGTGCACGACCAAGACCAAGTTTTTTATCCAGCGCTAGATGCTTGAGCCTTGCAATGAGAACCACTTCTGAGAGCGAGTAATTTCTGCGGCCGGATTTCGTTCTGCTAGGCATTAAAAGAGGTACCTCTTGTTCCCAGAAACGCAGAGTGGACGCAGGAATCGATAACATTCGCTCCAATTGTCCAATGCTCAGGTATATCATTGATCAGCTCCGCAGTCTGTCTCTGCGTGAAGCACGCAGTTCCACCTGAATCGGAACACCATCGAGGCCAAAATCGAACCGTATCTTGTTTTTTAGGAAACTCTTGTAAGATTCTGGTACTGCCTCTGGGCGCGTTACGAAGAAGATAAAACGCTGAGGATTTACCGAACTCTGCACTGCATAGCGCAATTTGAAACGAGTGCTTGGTCCTGCCGGAGGTGGAGTTTCCTGTATCCATTCCGCGACTGCTTGGTTTAGGCGCGAAGTCTCGATAACCTTGTTTGCCTTAGCATACAAAGAGACCACCGTAGACATAAGCTTATCGAGTCCCTTTCCTTCTTTAGCGGAAATCGCCACGACGGGAGCATATGCCATTTGCCCGAAAAAAAATCGCAGCCGATCGCGAGTAGCTTCGAACGCATTCTTTATATCAGGCATCTTATCCCATTTGCTCAGCGCAAACACCACCGGTCGGCCCGCTTCCACCGCAAAAGCGGCAATCTTTTTATCCTGGTCAGAAAGACCTTCTTCTGCATCTATTAGGAGCACCACTACATCCGCCTGGCTCACAATGCGGATAGATCGGGTTACCGAATAATACTCGACATTGTCTTTAACTTTCTTCTTTCTTCGGATTCCTGCGGTATCGAGCACGACAATGCCCCTGCCCCTATACTGAAAGCGATCTTTTACTATGTCACGAGTTGTTCCTGGCTCTGGAGAAACAATGCTCCGCTCATAGCCGACTAGGGCATTGAGCAATGTCGATTTCCCAGTGTTTGGCTTACCCATTATTGCTAAATGTATATCGGCTTTTTCTACTTCTACTTGCTGAATGTTCGAGAAATCCAAGCGCGCCACTATGGCTTCTGCAAGCTTGTCTATGTTTCTATTATGTTCCGCCGAGATAAACAACATCTGCCCGAGGCCCCAGCGAGCATGCTCCCATACCAGGGCATCGCGCTCGGGACTATCGGCTTTGTTTACGACAAGCAATAGCTTTTTGGCATAAGGCCTAAGAAATGCAGCGAATTCTTCATCTTCTGGTGTGATCTGCGTAATATCTACAATGAATATTATTAGATCTGCTCTCTGAATATAGGCTAGAGCTCTAGCCACTACAAGTTCATCCAGGCCTTCACGCTCAAGCTTGAAGCCTCCAGTGTCGACCAGGCATATCTTTTTGTTGGTCCCCAATAGCTCGCATTCTTCTTCGATAGGATCTCGTGTTACTCCAGGCTTCGCATCGGTTATTGCCTTCCGCTTGCCGATCAATCGATTGAAAAGCGTAGATTTGCCTACATTAGGCCTCCCTGCAAGAACCACAAGAGGCAAGTTTTCATAGCGAATGTTTGGTGAAGACTCTTCTTTCTCTTTTGATTGTGATAAAGCGCCTTTTTGCTGCAAGTCTATCTCAAGAGGCTCTACAGTCTGTTTTTTTTTGCTCATAAGAATAATTATAGATTGAGCCTAGAATTCAGCAAGGCAGTAACCTGCGATGCCGTATTCATAGATAGCGCTTGCTGAGCCAGGGAGGAAGCTTCTTCCATCGTTATGGACATCAGCGCTCTCTTAACCGCTGGGATAGCTGAGGCTGACATAGAGAGACTTCTTAAGCCCAATCCTACTAGGAGCACCGCGCTAGCTGGATCTGCTGCCATCTCTCCACAGAGACTCACGCCGATATTTGCCTTCTTACTAGATTTTATTGTCATACTGATAAGGCGCAACACTGCTATATCGAACGGATTATTCAAATAAGCTACTTTTTGATTACCCCTATCAACAGCCAGCGTGTATTGACTTAGATCGTTTGTTCCTATCGAGAAGAAATCACAAGATCTTGAGAGTACATCAGAACAGATAGCTGCAGATGGTACCTCGATCATGATTCCAGTCTCTATGTCTTCATCTATCTTATAACCCTGCGATATGCATTCTTCCTTCGCCTTGTCGAGAAGAGCTTGAGCACGGATCAATTCATCTATTGTGCTAATCATAGGGAACATGATATTCACTTTCCCCTGATCTGAGGCACGAAGAATAGCTCTGAGCTGTGTTATAAAGAGATCGGTCTTTTCAAGACAAAAACGTATAGCCCTCCATCCCAGCAGAGGATTTTTTTCGCCCATAACTCCAAGTTCTGGCAATACTTTGTCTCCACCAATATCGAGCGTGCGTATAGTAACGGGCTTACCATTCATGGATCTAGCCACCTGGGCATAAGCATTATACTGCTCTTCTTCTCCTGGTATATGACCACCAAGAAAGAAAAATTCAGAGCGAAACAGTCCAATTCCCTCAGCGCCATATTCAATAGCGTTTGTGACTTCTTCAGGCATTCCGATGTTAGCTAGGAGCATGATGCCCGTACCATCTTTCGTGTGCGCTGGGATATCTCTTAGTTCTTTATTCTCTTTTTCCTGCTTGAGACGAGCAGCGCGCGCTGCTTTCTCGCTCCGAATAATCGAATCGTCGGGCTCAATAACAACGGTTCCACTGTCTCCATCGACATAGACCGCTTGGCCTTGTTTTACTTGCTGGACAAAGCCTGGACCTACACCTAGTACGGCGGGTATTTCGAAGGCTCTTGCAAGTATAGCCGCATGACTAGTCCGGCTTCCTGTCTCTGTTACTATGCCGCGAACCATGCTGCGCGACATCATAACCATTTCCGAAGGCAAAAGGTCCTTGGCAATGAGAATTATCTCGGTTTGGATATCGGAAAGCGAAATCCTCTCTTTTTTTAGAAGATGACCTAACAAGCGCCTTACGACATCGTGAATATCGGATACTTTTTCCTGTTTAAGTGGATCTTGCGATGAAGAAAGCTTATTGACCATCTCACTCTCAAAAGAGAGAACCGCTGCTTCTACATTGAACTGCTTTTCTTTAAGCGATAGCTCTATTTGCTCAAGCAGTACTGGATCGTCCAGCATCATAATATGCGCATCGAAAATGGCTGCTTGTTCTTCGCCCGCTTCTTTCTTTGCTCTATCTCTCAGCGCTTCTATTTCCTTTTTAGCCAGCAAAGATGCTTCATGGAAACGAGCCATTTCACTCTGCACATCCTCGGCGGATATATGGTACTGAGGTATTATGCCAGAATCATCTATATACACAAAGGCAGGAGCGATTGCCACGCCAGGAGAAACACCTATTCCTTTTATTATCGTCATGATGAAACAATGTATCAGATATTTCTATATGCGTCAAATAAGATGCTCCCAAGGCTTCGATGTGTCTCATTTCGAGATCATGAGGATATCAAGGCAGGTAATTCAGCGGATTGACTAGAACCCCATTCTTTATAACCTCAAAGTGCACATGAGGACCTGTACTATATCCAGTTGTACCAATCCTACCAAGAGTCCGACCTTGAGAGATATACTGGCCTTCCTGAACCAGAATTTCGGACATATGGCCATATAATGTCTTCCACCCGCCTGAATGGGACATCATTACATATTTGCCAAGAATTGGCGAATAGCCTGTTTCGACCACCTTACCTTCCATCGGAGCAGCTATTGGCGAGCCATAGGGCGCTGCTATATCGACAGCGTTGTGGAAAGATCTCCTTCCTGTAAAGGGATCTTTGCGCCAGCCAAACCAGGAGGTGAGACGACCTCTCACTGGCCATTGGAAGAGCGTCCCAGCAATTTCTCGCAATGTGGCGGCCGGTAGTTTGACATCCGGAAGAAATAGAGGCTTACCTGCCGGAATCGTCTCAGAAAGCAGGCCATTTGTATCTATAAGACGATCGATATTGATATTATATGATTCCGCAATTTCCTGAATTGTTGTCGGCTTTGAGGCAGTATATATAATGCCAGATTCACTCGGTATCTTGAGTAGCTGACCAGGTTTTAGTGATTTGGCTGATTTAAAATTATTTATGCTGATAAGTGTATCTAGAGTCAGATCAAAATGCTCTGCTATCTCAGAGAGTGTATCGCCTTTCTTGACTTCATAGACAGAATACTTGACCAATTTATCTTCTGGTTCTGGCATAACAATCTCATTGCTTTTTGCAAAGTCACTGACGTCGGAACCTCCACGCGCAGTCATAGGTCCTGGAGCTGGTCTGAAGCTAGACCCAAGCAGCATAAGCATACATCCAACGGAAAACATCAGCTTCCCTAAGTTTGATCCCCGTCCGATATAGTATACCCAGTTGCTTTGATCCAACTTTATTCGCATTCTAATCCAGAACCTCTCCCTATGATGATCAAATATTATAAGGGCATTCAATTGAATTAGGCAAGTACGATTTTTTCGAATCGATTTGCCTTGATAGAAGCTCGTGCTTTATCTATACTCTGGTCTCAGGAATATTGCATGAACTCAGAGAGAGCGGATGTTGCATTAATCAGATGTGATGACTATGAATCTAAGAAACTGGATAGAGCGATTGAAACATGTGCGGAGATTGCAGGTTTCCCTGATATAAAAGATAAGATTATCCTCATAAAGCCGAATGTTTTAAATGCATCACCAGCCTCTAAGGCCGTTACAACGAATCCCGCTTTTGTCGAGGCAGTCGTTCGATTTGTAAAGTCTAGAGGCGCAAAGGAAATTCTAGTAGGAGATTCTCCAGGATGGCAACCAGTTTTGCTTGCTGCAAAGACTTCTGGAATTTACGACGCGGTCCAGCAGAGCGGCGGCACATGGGTTGATTTTCGCGAGGTTTCTCCTCATCCTGTCGTAGATGGCAAAAAGCTCAAGAACATCCCACTCACGGCTCTACTCGAGAAGGTTGATTTAGTCATAAATCTTCCAAAGCTGAAGAATCACAGTCTTACGACATATACTGGTGCAATCAAAAACCTCTTTGGACTTATCCCTGGGACAGCGAAGAGCGCAATGCATCTTCAATATCCTGCTGTCATCGATTTTGGTGAGATGCTTGTGGATCTGGCTTTGTCTATTCCTAATTGTTTTACTTTTATGGATGCAATCATCGCTATGGATGGGCAAGGCCCTGGTTCGGGAACGCCCTACTCGCTTGGCATTGTACTTGCATCTATGAGTGTTGCAAAGCTGGACTGGATTGCGTCTCAGTGTGTGGGTTATGATCCTAAGAATATATCATATATTCTAGATTCCATGCAGAGAACACTTGGAAGCGCAAATGTTCCAGAGCCTTCAACATACCCATTAAGAGTTTCAGAAGTAGAACATAGCGGTTTTAAGCGGCTTCCTTACACAAGCAAGCTTGGTAAGAGACTCAGTTCAATACCAAGGGGTCTTCGTTCTTTTGCTGCTAAGTTTATACACCTTAGACCAATATTTCATAAGAATAAGTGCATAGGCTGTAGTGCATGCATCACGATATGTCCAGCAAAGGTGCTTGTGCTAGATAGAAAAAATGGCTCAAACATCATCAGAATCAATGACAAACTCTGCATCACATGTTTTTGCTGCCATGAGGTTTGCCCAGCTAAAGCAATAAGTGTAGGACGTGCACCGATACGCATTGTGCATAGGCGCTTGCCTGTCAATTAATATCTAGGCTGTATCCATGGCTACCAGAGCCAGCAAAGGAGGTAAAAGAGTGGCTCATTTCAGTCTTGATGATTTGATTCACTTTGGAAACTTATCCGATTTCGAAATTATGGATCTGCCCGCTCCCATGGAAAAGAATGGCCATTTGGTTCTTCTAGCCGATGCGATTCGCGAGTGTGCCCGAATCGCATTTACTAAAATCGCTTATCTTATGCCAAAAACCCAGTATGATGCTTTTGTCAATATCATCGAAGATCCTGCAGCTAGCGAGCGAGAGCGATTTGTCGCAGCTTGTCTTCTAGAAAACGCACTGATTTCTGGAAAAGGAAGATATCCGATATGCCAAGATACTGGCACAGCACTTGTCTATGGATGGCGCGGTAACCAGGTAGAAATAGAGGAAAATATTGGCTTAGAAGAATTACTTGCCCAGGGCTCGGCAGAAGCCTGGTTGCAGGAAAAATTACGTAATTCTCAGATGGGCTCTTTTAACATGATAAAAGAATGCAATACAAAGGACAATTTGCCTGCAGGCATCCAAATCCGTTCTATAAAAGGAAAAATGCTCAAGCTCTCCTTTGTTGCCAAGGGCGGGGGTTCAGCTTCTCGCACTTCGCTCAGCATTGAAAGCCCTGCTATTCTAAGAGAAGACAAGCTGGAGAAAGTGCTTCAATCTCGTATCAAGGCATTGGGACCTTCTGGTTGCCCTCCTTATGTGATCGCAATGGTCCTTGGTGGTACAAATCCCTCGCAATCTCTGTATGCCGCGGAACTCGCAGCCATAGGTCTTCTTGATGAGCTTCCTATCTCTGCTCAAGGCGATGGTATGCCCATAAGAGATATACTCTGGGAACAGAAAATGCTGACAATAGCTAAAGATAGTGGATTTGGAGCTCAGTGGGGAGGTTCTCATTTTGCTGTCTCCACAAGAGCTGTAAGGTTATCGCGGCATGCAGCAAATCTACCTTTGGCAATCGCAGTGTCCTGTGCAGCAAATCGGCATGTCTCTGTATTTATAGATAATTCCGGATGGCATATCGAAAAACTCTCGTCTCCTTCACAATGCTTAGAAAAGAAGGTTCAAGATATTATTCAGCGAACAACAGCCAAGACTGAAATAATTGAAATATCGCAAGTGGATAATGGCTGGCTTTCAAGATTAAGGTCATTGCAAGCGGGTTCGATGGCTCTTATCTCGGGGCCTGTACTCTTGGCGCGAGATATGGCTCATGCGCGCCTTCTCTGCATGCTCGAGTTAGATAAAAAACTGCCCGATTGGTTCATCGGCTTACCTGTATTCTATGCTGGGCCAACTGAGGCTAAGCCAGGAGCTGCAACTGGGGCCTTTGGTCCTACTTCTGCTTCGAGGATGGACAGCTATCTTGAAGCCTTTATGAAAGCCGGTGCTTCGATTGTTACAATCGCAAAAGGAAGTCGCAGCGATGAAGCACGTAGAGCTATATCCACTCATAGAGGCGTATACTGCGCTGCCATCGGAGGAGTTGCTGCACTCAATGCAGAGCATCACTTACGTACGCTAGATACAATTCAGTTCGAAGATCTCGGAATGGAGGCAGTTCGTATCGCGGTACTAGATAGACTGCCCATCATTGTAGCCATCGACTCACATGGAAACGATATATATAATCTATAAGCTCGCTTAGGCCTTAATAGAGGCCACAAGTCTATCTGCGAGGTACAAGGCTGTTACCATTAGAGCATGCCTTAGTTCCCCTTCTCCAATACGACTTCGCACTTCGTCCGCAGGCATTAGATAGGCATCGATGATTTCATTTTGATCGAGGTGCTGGTCAACTGCAGGTTTTGGATCCAGCGCCACAAAAACATGGAAATGATTGTCCTGAATTGCAGGATTTGGGAATACGGTGCCTGCATGGAGAATCCGATCTGAAACCCAACCAGTCTCTTCAGCAAGCTCTC
>DMNL01000172.1:754-4080 GCA_003452735.1 Spirochaetaceae bacterium | reverse complement strand
AGAATGATCCTGTTATCTACTTCGAGCATAAGGTGCTCTATCCCCAAAAGGGTCCTGTTCCCGATGGCGAATACCTCACACCTCTTGGAAAAGCAGAGATTCGCAGAACAGGTAAGGATGTCACGATTGTCGCCTACTCGATCATGGTGCAAAAATGCGAAGAGGTAGCAAAGCAGCTCGAAGCTGAGGGAATCGATGTGGAGATCATCGACCTTCTCACGCTTAAACCATTCGATCGCAAGACTATTGTGGAATCGGTAAAAAAGACCCACCGATGTGTGATTGCCCATGAAGCGGTAGTGATTGGCGGGCTTGGCGCAGAGATAGCGGCAACCATTCAAAATGAGGCTTTCTACTGGCTCGATGCTCCAATAGAGCGTGTGGGAGCAAAGAATATACCCGTGCCTTTTAGCCCTGTGCTGGAAAAATACATGGCAGCCCAGAAAGAAGATATCATTCAAGCTATTTACCGTGTTCTACATAAGGAGGGCTAATCTATGGCTATCGAAATTTTGATGCCACAGTTGGGCCTCACAATGAACGAAGGCACCATAACCGAATGGGTAAAAAAGGAAGGAGAAACCGTTTCAAAAGGGGATATTGTCTTCTATGTCGAAAATGATAAAGCAGTCGTCCCCTATGAAGCCCAAAGAGAAGGAATTCTTGGAAAGATCTTGATACAGACAGGACAGACGGTGCCCGTGGGTACGCCAGTCGGAATTCTTGCGGAAAAAGGCGAAGCGCTGGAGGATATAGCATCGCTGCATATCATAAAAGAAAGCACAAAAGAAGGTATTGCTAATAAAGATAATTCTAAAACTCAGGTCGTTCCAGATGCCTCGGCAGCCTCTGCTTCTGCTGAGATAGAGCCCAAAGCCAAGCTGGAAATCCAGAAAACGATTGCCCAGCAAGCGTCTGCAATCGAGCCTGCTGGGGAATTGGGTGGTCTTATGGCTGAAACTTTCATACCATCTTCTCCATACGCAAGAACCATTGCCAAAGAAAAGGCCATCGACCTAGCAATACTTAAAGGAAGCGGTCCGCAAGGTGCCATTGTCGCCCAAGATGTCATTGCTGCCAGTGCCTCTAGTAAGGCCTTCGCAACAGAGCCAATTACCCAAAAGTACGAAGATGTAAAACTTAGCAGAATTCGCCAGATAGCAGCAGAGCGGCTTACACAGAGCTGGAACGAGATACCTCAGTTCACCCTGTCAATCGAGGCAAATGCACAAGGTCTGATAGATGCTCAAAGCGCTTTCAAATCAAAGGAAGAGAAAGTCTCCATTACAGTTTTACTAGCAAAACTTATGGCTTCGGCTCTCTCGGATTATCCATTATTGAATGCTTCCTGGCTTGGAAATGGCGAAATTAGGGTCTATAAGCACTTCAACATTTCGATCGCAATAGATAGTCCCGATGGCCTTGTAGTGCCTACACTAAGAGATTGCGGCAATAGAGGCATTAGAGATCTTGGCCAAGAACTCGTAAATCTTGCTGAAAAAGCAAGGAAAAGAGCGCTTAGCCCAGAAGAAATGCAAGATGGCACAATAACGCTATCAAATCTGGGAATGTTTGGCATAACTAGATTCAGAGCCATCATTAATCCACCCCAGTGCGCAATTATCTCTGTAGGAGCCATTACAAAACGACCGGCAGAGGGCGGCCATGAAGGCATTTCTTTTGTTCCCGTTATCGAGATTGGCCTTACAGCCGACCATCGAATCGTAGATGGCGCTTATGGGGCCCGATTCTTAAAGCGGTTCAGAGATCTTATAGAACAGCCAGTACTCGCATTGGGCTAGTACAGCAATGAGGCTCAAGCTGCTATCAAAGCTCATTTCGCCTCGCCCATTGGGCGGGGCGTCTTGTTTTAAGATATCCTTCTATGCCGCTAAGATTAAAACGCTTTATCATCCTAAAATTGTATGATAGATTGACTTTATGCTACAAAATGAAATGATCTCTCCCACCATGCAGACGAGCGAAAAAACACAGCCACGGCAAAAAACAAAAAAACCTCCTCATTTTCTCTGTGTTTGCCTCAATCCGACGATCCAAAAGACCATTGTGTTCGATAAGATCGAGCCAGGAGAAGTAAATAGATCCTCGAATTGGCGCATCGATGCTGCAGGCAAGGGTGTTATTCCAACACGAATTCTGACGCAGCTAGGAGAAAAGGCGATTCATCTTACGCAGCTTGGTGGACCTACCAGAGCTTGGTTCCTAACCATGTGTGCAGCCGACGGCATTTCGGTAGAATGGGTCGAGTCTGGAGCACCTATACGCTTTTGCACGACTCTCATAGAAGAGACAGAAGGCAGGACTACCGAACTTGTGGAAGAATCCCTGCAGGTAGCACCCGAAACGAGCGATAGTCTTGTCGAGCGCTTCGTAGATCTAGCAAAACAAGCCGATGCCGTGCTTCTTTCAGGTACAGTAGCGGCTGGTATCGAAAAAGGCACAATGGCTCGCTTTGCGCGAATAGCCTGGGATGTCGGCGCGCATCTCTATCTCGACATAAAAAAACAGGATCTTCTTGAATGTCTTGAGTTCCATCCTGTCTGTGCAAAGCCAAATCTCGAAGAACTCGCACAAACGCTTGGAATCCCATACGCCAATGTTCGCGATGAGGAATTTGCTCGAAAATTGGTCGAAGAACAAGGCAGGCGCTTCTTTGGCGAATATGGTACCTACCTTGTGGTGACTCGCGGAGCAAAATCCACGCTTTATTGGGATGGCCAAAAACTCTGCGAGTATCCTGTCGAATCTGTAAAAGTCCGCAATCCTATTGGCTCAGGCGACGCATTCGGCGCAGGCCTCGCGCGCATTTTAGAACGCCATGGCTCTATCCATGAAGCAGTGGCAGAAGGCACAAGGCTCGGAGGCTTAAACGCCGCTCAGCTCAAGCCTGGCACGCTCTTCTCTTGAAATCCTTGAAATACCGAGGAGGAATACCAAAGAGGATTAGCTCTCTCGATAAAAAAGCGTCTAATGCAGATGCTCAAGAATGACCTGTCTAAACCAAAAGGGCGCCTACATTAGGCGCCCTAAATTGTATGAACTATGCAGAAAGACCTATTACTAGCCAAGCTTCAATATGGCTCGACTTCTTTTCGCTCTGCCTCTTATTTCCACTTTGACAGATCGAGTTCTTTTTCGGTCTTGCATACAATCGATGTCCCAACAAGGTCTCCCGTCACATTCAAGCAGGTGCGGCCCATGTCGAGCAATGCGTCGATGCCCAAGATCATCGCATAGGCAGCAGCGACAGCTGAGCCAGCTTCTACCTTGAGCCCTATGCTTTCGAGCACCATGAGCAGCATGAT
>DMNL01000172.1:0-593 GCA_003452735.1 Spirochaetaceae bacterium | reverse complement strand
ATGACTACTGTGAGCATCTGATTGAAGGAGAGCGGTTGATTCGTTGCATAACCAATGAACATGGCGCAGACGCCTAAATATATCGCCGTGCCATCCATGTTGATAGTCGCACCGAGTGGCAAAGTAAAAGCGCTTATAGACCTCGGAATGCCCAGATTTTCTTCACCACAGCGCATTGTTACCGGTAGAGTGCCATTGGATGAACGCGTTACGAACGCAGTGACCATCGCCTCATTAGCCCCTTTGAGAAATTTCTTAAAACTGAGCTTATACAATGTCAAGAGACCACCATAAACCAGCACAACATGTAACGCAAGACCAACATACTCAGAGAGAGTAACCATGAGCAAAGGTCCAACTGCCTTTGCACCCTGCTGAGCAAATACATGCGAAATTAGGAAGAATACACCGATAGGCGCATATTGCATGATGCCACCCACGATCTTGTACATAGTCTCGGCTGCTGCATTGACGACATTGAGCAGCGTTTCTCCCGATTTTGCCAGCGATTGATCTTTTGAATCCTTGATGTAGGAGATGCCGATGCCGAATACCACTGCGAAGAATATAATAGGTAGCACATCCCCTTTCAT
>DMNL01000040.1 GCA_003452735.1 Spirochaetaceae bacterium | reverse complement strand
TGCCGCAGCCCATTTGGGACAGACTTTGCCCTGGCTAGGGGCTTCTTCTCTTCGAGAATCGCTGCGAATTCTTTGGGGTCAGGGAACTTAATATGCAATTTATCAACAATGGGCAACGAATAGCTGGGCTTGTAGTGCCGCTCTTATCGCTGAGGAAAAACAAGAATGCCGCATGCGGAGCGTTTTCCGACCTGCTGAGCCTTGGGAAAATAGCAAAGA
Organism: Spirochaetaceae bacterium; assembly: GCA_003452735.1. Taxonomy (GTDB): domain Bacteria; phylum Spirochaetota; class Spirochaetia; order Treponematales; family Rectinemataceae; genus Rectinema. Next base: position 3,984 of record DMNL01000040.1, on the reverse strand, counting down.
AATGGGGACTTTCTCTGATTCAGCTTTTGCCGCTCAACGATACGGGAAATGGGCCATCGCCCTATGCTGCCATAAGTGCCTTTGCTCTACACCCAATATATATTTCTCTCTCCGATTCGGTCGATACTATGGCTCTTCTTGGGCTGCCTTTTAGAGATGAGGTAGCAAGGGAGTTGGTGCGTGCGGAGAAGGCTCTGAATTGTAGATTCGGAAGCGAGGCGGGCATTCAAGAGCAGCGAGTTCAATTCGAAGCGGTGCTACAGCTAAAAATAAATGCGCTTCGAAAGGCATGGGATGCGAGTCGAGATATCTGCAGTTCCCTTGCAGAAGCTTTTGCAGCCCGAGAGAGCTGGGCTAAACCTTATGCCTGTTTTGTCGCTCTAAGGGGAAAATTCGGCTTGGCGCCTTGGTGGGAGTGGCCGGAGTGCCAAAATGTCTTGCCATCAGATATAGATAAACTTTGGTTCGAGCCGGAATTAGCCGAAGAGGAGCGATTTCGACTCTGGCTTCAGGTGCTCGCTCAGGAGCAACTAAGGCGCGCAGCCCAAGCAGTACATAAGCTTGGTATCGATATTATGGGCGATATACCAATTCTCCTTGCCAAGGATTCTGCCGATGTATGGTTTCAGCACGAAATATTTATTCTAGACAAACAGGCCGGAGCGCCTCCAGACATGTATTCGCCCAGGGGACAGAACTGGGGTTTTCCTCTATATGATTGGGATGCACTGCGCGAACGGGATTATAGCTTCTGGCGTCAACGCCTGCAGGCTGCGGACAGTTATTATACCGCATATCGCATAGACCATGTGCTGGGCTTTTTCCGTATCTGGGCAATAAGTATCCATGAGAGCGATGCCTATCTTGGCGCCTTTGAGCCTTCTCGGTATTTGGAGTTTGAAGAGCTCAAATCTATGGGTTTTTCGGACGAGCGCATCGCTTGGCTATCGAAGCCTCATATTTCCGAATGGAAAATACGAGAAGCCGAGAAAAGATGCCTCGATGCAGAGGTAGTGCTGTTTGCAGATAGCAAGGACGCAGGCACAGATAAAAAGCAAGAAGAAGAGCAAGAAGAAAAGCAAGAAGAAGAGCGGGCTAAGACGAAGGCGCTATTTGCCCAGCGCCTCGAAGAACTCGGTAATTCCTGTTTTGTGCGCATAAAGAATGAGCCGCTCTTTTTATTCAGACCCGAAATCATAGGGACAGCGGACATAGACGCACTTTTTAGGCCTTTGTATGCCGAGTTCCCCAAGGTTGCACAGATTCTAGACGAATATGCCAGTACGATGCGCGATTGGTGGATCGATAGGGCACTCTATCAATTCGAGCCCGATCGATTTGTCTTTCAGTGGAGCTATAGAGAAACGACAAGCTGGAAAAGCCTTTCGCTCCAGGAACGAGCGGCCTTGGAGGCAAAGGCCGAGGCCATCGGTGCGGAGTCGCTGGACATTTGGGAGAAACGAGGTCGTGAACTTCTTTCGATGCTTGTATCGGCAAGCGAAATGCAAGCCTTTGCAGAAGATTTAGGCGCTGTTCCACCCTGTGTGCCCAAGGTTTTGCGAGAGCTAAAAATCCCAGGGCTACGGGTAATGCGCTGGGAACGAGAATGGGACAAGCCAAATCAGCCACATATACCATTTGAAAGATACGAACCGCTTTCTGTCGCATGTACCTCTGTGCACGACTCCACAAACTTGCGCCAGTGGTGGCAGGAGGAAGCAGATAGATTGCAGATATGGGCAATGTGCCGGGCTCTTGCGGAGCGCGACAAGCTTTTGAAGTCGCTCATCGAACGTTGCGGGGAGACAGTTCCTGAACGGCTCGGCCCCAGCGAGGCAGCCGTTTTGGTGCGCGCACTGGCGCTATCGGGCTCCATCGTTGCTGCCTATCCAGTGCAAGATATTCTCGCTTGTCACCCGGATTGGAGATCGGCCGATCCTCGGGATGAGAGGATCAACGTACCTGGTACGACTCTACCGACAAACTGGATGTACAGAATGCCCATCGATCTAAGCGCGCTTGTTAAAGATGAAGACTTTGCAGGCTTCATTTCGGAGATTATGGCTAGAGGAGCGCAAGTGTGAACAATTCGGCACAGAGAGTACGGCAAATTGCGCGTACGACTATCAAAAGAACCATCGATACGTCGCTATTTCTAATAAAGATAATGGTTCCAGTTAGCCTTTTGGTTGCGCTTCTTGGTTGGAGCGGGCTGTTGGAAAAAATCTCCGTGGTCTTGCATCCACTTATGCGCCTTTTGGGCCTGCCTGGAGAAGCTGCACTTGTGTATATTTCTGGAGCGCTTCTCAACAATTATTCAGCCATAGCCGTCATGAGCTCGATGAATCTCAGCCTTCACCATGCAATCATCCTGGCTGTAATGTGCCTAATCTCTCACAATCTTATCGTCGAGACCGCCGTTATGAAGTCGATTGGATCTTCAGGAACCAAGATGGTGATCTTGCGGGTAGGTGTTGCATTCTTGGCTGGTTTTATCCTAAATCTCATACTCCCTTCGTCGTTTTCGGAAATACAGCTTTTCCATACTACTGCAGTGGCGCATAGTCCTTTCTGGCCAATGATTGGCGCTTGGGCTATATCGACATTGAAACTAATTGGACGAATCATTCTTTACCTTTTTGTATTGATGCTTGCCGAGACGCTTTTGGAACAATTCAACCTAATGGAGAGACTATCTCGCTGGCTCGGTTGGCTAATGCGTATATTTGGGCTCCAACCTTCGATGAGTTTTCTATGGATAGTGATCAACATAGTGGGTTATGCCTACGGTGCGGGAATAATCAAAGCCGCGCGCGACGAAGGGCGAATGACGGCTAAGGAAGGAGATCTCTTCAATCATCATGCGGCGATTTCGCACTCGCTCCTTGAAGACACAGTGCTCTACGGGGCTATTTCCTTGCCAATCTTTTGGCTTATCGTGCCGCGCATTCTGCTTTCTATAATTGTTGTATGGTTGGAGCGACTGCGGCGAGAGCTGTATCGTCGTTCTCTCAAGGCAGGAGTTGCCTGAGCCTTTTAGATTGCCAGCATCGTTGCCGTTCTATCTCGAAATCGTTACTATAAAATCGAGTATAGATAAAGAGTCTCTTACATTATTGCAAGGAGCCTTACAAGAAATGAAATTTGCTGAGCCACAGACCGCAGAAACGGAAACCAAGAAACCCGAAGAGCCTTTGAATGAGCGCTTCCTTAAGACCCGAACCGTGCTTCTAGTTGGTGAGATCGACAAAGATCTCTCGGAAAAAGTAGTGCGCCAGCTCCTATTGCTTGAAAGCATCTCAGAGGAGCCAATAACCCTGCTTATCGATTCTCCTGGTGGAGATGTGTATGCCGGATTCTCCATTTTTGATGTGATTAGATTCATAAAGGCACCAGTCAGGATCGTTGGCATAGGGCTTGTCGCTTCTGCGGCGGCGCTGATTCTGATAGCGGTTCCTAAGGATCGTCGCTTTGGTTTGCCAAATTCTTCATATTTGATTCATCAGCCATTATCTGGAATGAATGGTGTAGCGACGGATATAGAGATTCATGCTAAGGAACTCGAAAGGACACGTTTGCATATAAATGAGCTGCTTGCGGAGGCGACAGGGCAAGCGCTGGAAAAGATCATAAAAGATACCGATAGAGATTTTTGGATGAATGCCCAAGAGGCAATGCAATATGGACTTATTGGAAAGGTAATAATGTCCAGACAAGAGCTCGGCTGAGAAGTTGGAGTATTATTTGGGAATTATTGCTGCTTTTTGATTTTGGCGTCGCAGGTTTTAATTGCGGCGCTGTAATTTTTTGGCGCTTCAAATTTATAGCGCTGAAATTTTGATTATAACGCTTCAAATTTAATTCTAGCGCCGATATTTTTGGCGCCACAATTTTATTTTTATCGCAATTTTGAAGCGCCGATAGTGCCGGATAGCGTCTTTCTTGTAAGGAGGAAAGGTGCATCCGGCATTTCTTTTTCTTTCG